>JBOGDG010000034.1:0-12996 GCA_050701655.1 Micromonosporaceae bacterium | reverse complement strand
GCCCAGCATCGCCGCCTCGGCCTCGATCCCGCCGACGCCCCAGCCCAGTACGCCGAGCCCGTTCACCATGGTGGTGTGCGAGTCGGTGCCGACCACGGTGTCCGGATAAGCCACCCCATCACGGTCGAAGATCACGCGGGCGAGGTACTCGATGTTGACCTGGTGCACGATCCCGGTGCCGGGCGGCACCACCTTGAACTCGTTGAACGCGCCCTGCCCCCAGCGCAGGAACTGGTAGCGCTCCCGGTTGCGCTGGTACTCGAGCTCGACGTTGCGGGCGAACGCGTCCTCGCGGCCGAAGATGTCGGCGATCACCGAGTGGTCGATCACCAGCTCGGCGGGGGCGAGCGGGTTGACCTTGCTCACGTCACCGGAGAGGTCGCGCACCGCCTCCCGCATGGTGGCCAGGTCGACCACGCACGGTACGCCGGTGAAGTCCTGCATCAGCACCCGAGACGGGGTGAACTGGATCTCCACACTCGGCTCCGCCGCCGGATCCCAGCCGCCCAGCGCCCGGATGTGGTCGGCGGTGATGTTCACGCCGTCCTCGGTGCGGAGCAGATTCTCCAGCAGGATCTTCAGGCTGTACGGCAGGCGTTCCTGCCCGTCGATTTTGTCGAGCTGGTACATCTCGTACGTCGCGTCACCGACGGTCAGTCGGGTCTTCGCGCCGAAGCTGTCGAGGCTAGCCACGTCGTACTCCTACCTCTGTGATCCGTGCCGTGAACTGTCTGCAGTCTCGCGTACCGCCGGCCGGCCCGCAGGCTTAGGGGAACCTTGGTCGGCGTCCGCCATGGCGCCGGCCGGCGCCGCCCGGCGTCCGTCATCAACCAAACCGTACGTCCGTCTTGCTATGGCCGCAAGCCCGTGCCAGGGTGTGAGATGTGAACAGAATCCACCACGTACAGCTGTTGGGTCCGCCCGGCTCCGAGTCGGTGATGCGGGAGTTCTACGCCGGTGTGCTCGGCCTGGAGGAGATACCGAAACCGCCGGTGCTGGCGGCGCGCGGCGGGTGCTGGTTCCGGGCCGGCGGGATCGAGCTGCACGTCAGCCCGGACCCGCGGTTCCTGCCCGCGCGCAAGGCGCACCCCGGGCTGCTCTGGGACGACCTGGACGGGCTCGCCGCCACCCTGGAAGCGGCCGGCCACCCGGTGCGCTGGGACGGCGACTTCCCCGGCATGCGCCGGTTCTACGCCGAGGACCCCTTCGGCAACCGGCTGGAGTTCCTCACCCCACTCGGCTGATCACACGGTGCGGCCCCGGGTCCCGTCACGGGGATCCCGGGGCCGACAACCTTCTCGGGGTACGGGCGCCGCAGCGCCGATCTGAAAGCGTCAGCGGGTACGGCGCAGTCCGACGTACTGCAGCTCGGCGAACACCGCGACGGCGGACGCCTGCAGCAGCAGGTACCCGATACCCAGGCCGGTGAGCGGGAACCAGCCGGCGAAGGCGGTGACCACGCTGTCCACCACCCAGAGCAGGTTCACCACGATCACCGCCCAGACCGCCGCCGGAGCCATCGCGGGTCGCCCCGCCAGGTACGCCAGCGCGCCGGCCCACACCAGCAGGAAGATGCCGACGGGGACCAGCAGGGTGGTGGGCGTACCGAGCAGTCCGGGCAGGAAACCGAGGCCGGCGAGCGCGCCGGCGCCGGTGAGTCCGGACGCGGCCGCGTCGATCCGCAGCACCAGCCGCAGCAGCGCGTCGGTGCCGGCGGCGGTACGGGTCGCGTCGATGTGTGTCGCCATGGGGATCAACCTCCGTGTCGTGGTGGTGTTCGGTTGCTCCCCACGCTGCGGATCAACCACTGCCAAGACGACACGCGGCACTGCCATCGACTGCCAGTTTCGCGAGTACGCCGGTCAGACCCGGTCAAATCCCCTGGTACGGAGATCGTCGGCGACCAGTTTCGCGGCGGCGTTCTGCCAGTTGTGCAGGGTGCGCTCGGGCACCTGGCTCTGGAACCAGCGCAGCGCGGTACGGGCCGTCGCCGACAGGCCGGCGTGCCGGGCCCGCTGGCTGTACGGGCGCAGCCCCACCACGTACGGGAAGTAGATGGCGTTGTAGTGCCGCCACTCGTCGCTGGTGCCGAACTCCCCGCCGGGCGGCTTGAGCCGGGTGATGCTCTCCAGCAGCAGCGACTTCAGCGCGGTCGCCCGCTGCAGCGGTGAGGCCGCCGAGTCGGGGTCGCCCCCGTCGGCCAGCGCCGGAAGCTCGGTGAGCGGGCTGGCGACCAGCCGGCCGAGGTCACCGTAGTGGCTGAGCGCCCGCCGGGTCAGCCGTACGAACTCCGCGTCGGGCAGCGTGGCGAGCGCGTGGGTCTCGGCGCGGCGGGGGAGCGCCTCGGCCACGTCGCGCAGGTCGGCGCGTTCGGCTCGCAGCGCCCGGGATCCCGGGAACGCGACCCGGTCCAGCAGCCGGTGCAGCGGGTTCGCGAGCACCGGTACCGCCACGGCCGCCGCGATCCCGCCGAACAGCAGCGGCACCATCGCCGGCGTACCCGCCGCGAACAACAGCGTGAGCGCGATCTGGCCGCCGAACAGCGCGGCGGTCAACGCCGCCGTGACCGCGGAACGGCGCATGTCCGGCCGCAGCGTCTCGCCCTCGTCGAAGGCGTCGGCGACCGCCACCACCACCCCGAGCAGCGCCAGGTCCAGCCCGATTCCAGCCAAGGTGAGGCCCCGCGGCGCCCAGCCCAACCCGAGCAGGAGCCCGGTGGTCCCCAGCCCCAGCAGCAGGGTCGCCAGCAGCACCAACCCGGCGACCGGCGCCGGGCGCAGCGTCCGGTACGACGCCAGCAGTAGCCCGAAGCCGCCGACCAGCGGCGCCAGCACCAGCACCGCCACCACCGGCGGCACCAGCCGACCGGCGAGTGCCGGCACCAGCGCGGTGGCTGGCGTACCCCCGAATCCACCGGCCAGCACCAGCGCCGCGATCGCGGCCGCGCTGACCGGCAGCACCACCCGTCGCCACCAGCGGTCCAGCGGTGGCTTCCAGTGCACCTCCTCAGGCGCCAGCCGCAGCAGTACGCCGGTCCACGCCACCGCCGGTACGCACAGCAGGCCGCTCTGCAACGCGTTCAGCGGCGCCGCCCAGGACGGCAGGCTCGCGGCGAGCGCGAGGCAGACGGTGGTCAGCGCGTACCCGATCAGGCCGGCGCCGGCACGGCGCAGGATCGGCTTGGACGGATCCCGGGCGATCAGATACAGCCCCAGCCACCAGGCGAGGCCGAACGCGACCGCGGTAAGCGCCAGCACCGGCTCAGTGCACGGGGGTACGGGTGTCCTCGGCGGGGCTGGCCGAGCCGTCGGCGTCGCCGTTGACCTGCGCGAACGCGGTCGCGCTGCCGGTGAGCCGGCGCTCGACCAGCATCAGCCCGATCACCACCGCCGCGCCGGCCGCGAACAGCAGCACCGTCACGGTGACGTTCCCGCTCGGCGCCTGCAGCGTACGGTCGTCGGCCTGCCACGGCCACAGCGCCCGCAGGCAGCCCACGATCAGCCCGGTCATCACCGCCAGGGTGATCCGGTGCCGGTGCTCCAGCAGCCACTGCAGCAGCTTCACGAACACCGCCAGCCCGAGCAGGGCACCGCTGGCGAAGATCGCGAGGTACCCGAAGTCGCGGTTGTTCACCGCCGCGATGGTGGGGGCGTACAGCCCCATGGTGAGCAGCAGGAACGAGCCCGACACGCCGGGCAGGGTCAGTGCGGTGATCGCGAGCGCCGCCGCGAAGAAGACCACCACCGGGGTCGGCGTCACGTTGCCGGGCGGCAGCCCGGTGAGTACGAACGCGCCCGCCGCCGCCAACGCCGCGGCCACGATCTCGCGCGGCCGCCAGGGCGCCCGGATCATCGACACCGGCACCCACACCGAGGCGAGCACCAGCCCCAGGAACAGGCCGTGCATCTGCTCGGGATAGTGCTCCAGCAGCGGTTCGAGAACCCTCGCCGCGAGCACCAGTGTGGTCAGCATGCCGATCCCGACCGGCAGCACCACGCCCCACCGGACCTGGCCGAACTCCTGGTTCGCCCGGGCCAGCCCGCGCCGCCGCGGCAGGTCGGTGACCGCCAGCCGTACGCCGCTGACCAGGTGCCCGGCGGAGGTGATCAGGATCTCGTACACCCCGACGACCAGCGCGATGGTGCCGCCGCTGACGCCCGGGATGCCCTCCGCGATGCCGATCAGGCCACCGCGGAACAGGTGCGCGATCTTGCTGCCGAGCGAACTGACCATGGCCCCTGTCCCGGTGTCGTCTCCAGCGATGTCCGGTACAGCGTAGTCACGGCGCGGCGGTGGTGGCGGTGCCCCCTGGCGGTCAGGCGGACGCGGTCAGGTCGTCCCCGGTACGTTCCACCGGCGTTACGACCGGGGCACCCAGGATCGCCAGCCGGCTCACCAGACCGGTCCAGCGGCGTACCCGCAGCGTCACCGTACTGCCGAGACCGAGGCCGTCGCCCAGGTGGCCGGGCAGGATCCAGGCGTCCACCGGGTCGCGCTCGCCGTCGGCGACAGCGAGCACGTACCGGCCGGCCAGGGCGCGGCTGTGGGTCGCGGTGTAGTCCTCCAGCAGCACCACGGTGCCGGTACGTTGATGCGTCCCGACCACGTCGGCCACCGCGAGCGCGGTCAGCCCGACGGCAGCGAGTCCAGCGGTGGCGACGGCGGCCCAGCCGGCGTACCCGCCGAGTTGGGGCAGGTAGTCGCCGTACCCCTGGAGCAGGGCGGCACCGGCGACGGCGGCGACCAGTGCGACCGACGCCGCGGTGAGGCAGCCCAGGGCTCCCCAGCCCCAGCAGAACCGCAGCCGGTCCGGGAACGCCACGTGCAGCGCCCCGTCCCGCGCCGGTACCCGTCGCCGGCGCGGCGGCATCAGCTCCAGCTGCTCGGAGAGCGCCGACGCCACCCCGAGCGCCACGGCGTACGCGGTGCGCTGCTGCGGTACGGCGGGATCGGTCACCCCGGCGCTGGCCAACTCGGGGGCGTTCTCCCGCAGATGGGTACGTACGCCCAGCCAGTGCGCGGCGGCGGACCGTCCGGCGGGGGTCGTGCGGTAGCGCTCCCGGAGCCGTACCCCCAGCTGGTGCAGCATCAGCAGCAGCGCGACGAACACCGCGATCGCGGAGATGATCCGGTCGCTCGGCACCGTCAGGTACGTCCACCCGGCCAGCGCCAGCGAAGGGATCAGCGCGGTGGCGGAGAGGAAGTCGGTGTTGACGCCCGCCCGCGCCAGATCCCGGGCCCGGGCGTCGGCGGAGACCTCGGCGGCGAACCGCGCCAGCCAACGGGTCGCCGCCCGCCGGGTGTGGAAAGCCAGCGCGGACAGGCTCAGCCGGCCGTTGCGGGCCTGGGCACGCAGCCTTCCCATCAGCCGGCGCTCGTACCGGGTCAGGTTCGGCGGGTCGGGCTCGTGGATCTCGATCACCGGATGGTCCGGATCGTCGGCGTTCACCGCGAGGAAGCCGCGGGCGAGGAAGTCGACCAGGGTGGCGGCGACCGCGTCCGGGGTGCAGCGCCAGCGGTGCGCGAGCATGTTGGCCACCGCCGGCCGGGAGCTGCCGAGCAGCTCGGTCGGCGGATCCGGCCGCACCGTACGGGGCCGGGTCGAGATCCGGATCGCGACCAGGATCAGCAGCCAGGCGACGAGGCTGACGCCGCCGACGGCAAACATCGCAGAGGCGAGAGGTGGCATCGCTACCTCCTTCGACGTACTACATACAGTCCCGCTGCTGCCACGCAGAGCGGTAGACTTCTGTCGCAGAACTGTCGAAAATTTGTGGAATAGCGCCCGAAAGTACCGTTAGCTGGGAAGCCTGGGGCCCTGCTCCCGCTGCCGAGCCAGCCACTCTTCGACCTCGTCGGCCTTACGGGGCAGGCCGGCGGAGAGGTTCTCGGCGCCGGAAGAGGTCACCAGTACGTCGTCCTCGATCCGGATGCCGATGCCGCGCAGCTGCTCGGGCACCAGGTCGTCCTCCTGCTGGAAGTAGAGCCCCGGCTCGACGGTGAGCACGTACCCCTCGCCGACGGTGCCGTCCCGGTACTGCTCCTTGCGCGCGTTGGCGCAGTCGTGCACGTCCAGCCCGAGCATGTGGCCGAAACCGTGCAGGCTCCACCGGCGGTACAGCTGCTTGCCCTTGTCCAGCGCCTCCTCCGCCGAGCAGGGGAGCAGCCCGAGCGACTCCAGCCCCTCGGCGAGCACGCTCATGCAGACCCGGTTGATCTCCTTGAACTCCACGCCCGGGCGTACCGCCTCGATGCCGGCCTGCTGGGAGGCGTACACGATCTGGTAGACCTCCCGCTGCAGGTCGGTGAACTGACCGGAGACCGGGATGGTACGGGTCACGTCGGCGGTGTAGAGGTGCCGGTTCTCCACCCCCATGTCCATCAGCAGCAGCTCGCCGGGGCGGGTACGGCCGTCGTTGTGGATCCAGTGCAGCGTGGTGGCGTGGGGGCCGGCGGCGACGATTGAGCTGTACCCCACGGTGTTGCCGTCGTGGCGGGCGCGCAGCCCGAAGATCCCGTCCAGCAGCCGCTCGGAGACGCCCCGGTCGGCGGGCAGCGCCCGGGCCACGTCCTCGAAGCCGCGTACGGTCGCCTCCACCGCGTCGACCAGCTGCGCGATCTCCCACTCGTCCTTGACCAGCCGCAGCTCCGAGAGCGTGGCGGCCAGCTCGGAGTCGCGGTCCAGCTTCGGCTGCTCGCCTTCCTTGGTCTCCTCCTTCGGGGGCGCCTCGATCGCGGCGCCCACGGTGCGGTCGAAGCCGCGCAGCACCCGGGTGCGTTCCGGCTGCAGCTCGGCGAGCACCTTCTCCAGCTCGGAGAGGTCGGCGGTCTCGATACCGAGCAGCGTGCCGCGTTCACCGAGGGAGTGCCGGCGCCCGACCCACAGCTCGCCGTACTGGGAGCTGCGGAAGAACTCGTCGGACTCCTTCGACGAGCGGCCCCGCGCGTACAGCACGGCTTCGTGGCCGTCGCCGTTGGGCCGCATCACCAGCACCGCGTCCGGGTCGTGCTCGCCGGTCAGCCAGAGGAAGTCGGTGCCGGGCCGGAACGGGTAGAAGCAGTCGTTGTTGCGTACCTTCTCGGTGCCGGTGGGGATCACCAGGGTGTCGCCGGGGAACGCCCGGGACAGCTGTTCCCGGCGACGGGCGTGGCACGGGGCGTGGTCGACGACGGCGAGCCCGGTCAGCGGGTCCTCGCGCCAGCCCGTACGCATGAACTCGAGCAGCGGCTCCGGGTAGTCAGGGTGGTGAGCCGGCTTCTCCTGCTCAGGTTCATTCATCGAATTTGCTCCTTACCCGCCGCTGGTACGCCTCTTGACGGTATCGCGTGCGGCCAGCGCAGGCGATGCTCCCGCCGCTAACTGTTGGGTACGGGCCAGAACCCGGGCCGTCACGGGGTCGTGGAAGGATGGCGGGCATGTGCGGACTGCTCACTTTCGTCAGCGCCACGGGTGCCGCCCGCACCCAGCAGAGCGCGATCGCCGCGGCGCTGGAGAATCAGCATCACCGGGGGCCCGACGAGACCGGGGTGCTGGAGCTCGGCGACGACGTCGTGCTCTCGTTCAAGCGGCTCTCGATCATCGACGTGGCGCACTCGCACCAGCCGATCCGGTACGCCGACGGCCGCTACACGATGACGTTCAACGGGGAGATCTACAACTACATCGAGCTGCGGGAAGAGCTGGTCCGCGAGCACGACGCGACCTTCGACACCGAGGGTGACAGCGAGGTGGTGCTCGCCGCGTACCACTACTGGGGCGCCGACGCGGTGAAGCGGCTGCGCGGCATGTTCGCGTTCGTGATCTGGGACCGGCTGGAGCGCAAGGCGTTCGGAGCCCGCGACCCGTACGGGATCAAGCCGCTGTACTACCTGGTCAACGAGCACGGGGCGTACTTCGCCAGCGAGAAGAAGACGCTGCTCGCGCTCAGCCCGGACCTGCCGGTCGACGGCGCCGGGCTCTCGCACTACCTGACCCTGCAGTACGCCCCCGAGCCGGAGTCGCTGCACCGCGGGATCACCCGGATGGAGTGCGGCTACTCGTTCGACTACCAGCCGGGCGGCGACGTGGTGCCGACCCGCTACTACCGCGCGGACTTCCGGCCCACCCCGACCGACGACCCCGAGGCGCTCTACCAGCGGATCCAGGACACGCTGCGGGAGAGCGTACGGATGCACATGCGCTCCGACGTACCGGTCGGGTCTTTCCTCTCCAGCGGGATCGACTCCACCGCGGTCGCGGCGCTGGCCCGCGAGTTCAACCCCAAGATCCTCACCTTCACCGTCGGGTACGACGTACCCGGCTACAGCGAGATCGACGTCGCCCAGGAGTCGGCGCGTTGGCTGGACGTGACCACCATCCCGACCAAGATCGGCCCGCAGGAGATGATGGACCACCTGCCGCGGATCGTCTGGCACCTCGACGACCCGGTCGCCGACCCGGCGCTCGTACCGCTGTACTTCGTGGCGAAGAAGGCCAGCGAGCACGTCACAGTGGTGCTCTCCGGCGAGGGCGCCGACGAGTTCTTCGGCGGGTACGGGATCTACCGCGAGCCGCTGTCGCTACGCCACATCGAGCGGCTCCCCGGCGCCTTGAAGCGCGGGCTGCGGGCGCTGTCGCGGGTGATCCCGGAGGGGGTGAAGGGGCGCAGCTTCCTGGAGCGCGGCACCAGCCCGATCGAGGAGCGGTACTACGGCAACGCCCGGATCTTCACCGAGGCGGACAAGTCCCGGCTGATGCGGCACTACGACCCGTCCGTGCAGTACACCGACGTGACCAAGCAGCTGTACGCCGAGTGCGCCGACCTCGACGACATCACCAAGATGCAGTACATCGACCTCTACACCTGGCTGCGCGGCGACATCCTGGTCAAGGCCGACCGGATGTCGATGGCGCACTCGCTGGAGCTGCGGGTGCCGTTCCTCGACAAGGAAGTCTTCGACGTCGCCGCGACCATCCCGCCGGAGCTCAAGGTCACCCCGAAGGGCGGTATCCGCAAGTACGCGCTGCGCCGCGCCCTCGACGGCGTGGTCCCGCCGCAGATCGTGAACCGGCCGAAGCTCGGCTTCCCGACCCCGACCCGGGTCTGGCTGAAGAACGACATGTACGAGTGGGCGCTGCAGATCCTGGAGAAGTCCGCCGCCGGCGATCTGCTGGATCTGGCGTACGCCCGGGGGTTGCTGGAGGCGCACCGGCGCGGCGAGGCCGACCACAGCCGCAAGGTGTGGACGGTGCTGGTGTTCTGCGTCTGGCACGCGATCTTCGTGGAGCGTTCCCTCGACCCGCGCCCGGAGAAGGCGAAGTCCGCCCTGCTCACCAAGCCCGTGGTCGGCTCCCTGGTCTCCTGACCTTGCTATCAGCCGATCTGCGACGAAGGTCTGCGCAAACCGGCTCTTGAGCGGTACGCTTACCGGGTTGGGAGGCGTCTCATGCTGCTGGCGTTCCGGGTTGCGAACTACCGCTCGATCCGCGATGAGCAGGAGTTGTCGTTCGTCGCGACCGGCTTCAACGAACGCACCGCCGTCGAGGTCCCGATCGAGCCGAAGGGCACGATCAAGGTCCTCCCCGTGGAGGGCATCTACGGCAAGAACGCCTCTGGCAAGTCAAATGTCCTCCGCGCCCTGCAAAGCATGTTCAGGTTGGTCCGGTCCGCAGACGTCCACAGGGACCGTGCGCGCTATGTCGACTTCCAGCAGACTCCGTTCCTGCTGGAGGCAGGACCCCGAGGCAGGCCTACGCGGTTCGAGGTGGAACTTCTGCTGCGCGGCGTGCGATACGTGTACGGGTTCGAGTTCGGGGAAGACATGGTGCGATCGGAGTGGCTGCACGCGTACCCGAACGGGCGACGGCAGGTCTGGTTCGACCGTGCCGGTCCGGTTGCCGACGACTTCCGGTTCCCTGGTGACCACCTGAAGGGACCGAAGGCAACGCTTGTCGAGCTGGTGCGACCTGAGGCGCTGCTGCTCGGCCTGGTCTCGCGTGTGGTGATACATCCTCAGTTGGAACCCATCGCGGACTGGTTCCGGTGGGGCATGTCGTCACGGATCGGCCGAGATGTCGGTCTCGCGCGCTACCGGAGAGAGCTCGACCTGGCGCGGTTCCTGTCTGGTCGCTACGGAGATCGAGCCCGGGAGCTGATCGGACACGCTGATCTCGGTCTCCGTGACGCCGTCGTGATCGAGCGCAGCGTCGGCGACAAGACGGAAGCGAGGGTGCAACTGCATCATGCCTGCGCCAGCGGCGAGATCGCGCTTCCCCTGCAGGAGGAGTCCGAAGGGACCGTGTCGTGGTTGCTCGCACTGCAGCTGATCCTGCCGGCTCTCGATAAGGGCCGGATTCTGTTGTTCGACGAGCTGACCGCGAACCTGCATCCGCAACTCGCCGCCGAGGTGATCAGGATGTTCCAGGACCCGCGCGTCAACGACCGCACCGCCCAGTTGGTTTTCACCTCCCACGACGTGTCCATGCTGGGGACCCAGTTCGGAGCGCCGTTGCTGGACCGGGATCAGATCTGGTTCACCGAGAAGGGCGACGACGGGGCGACCGAGTTGTACCCGGTGACCGATCTCAAGCCGAGGAAGGGCGAGAACATCGAGCACGGGTACCTGAGCGGGCGGTACGGCGCCGCGCCGGACCTCAGTCCGGGGGAGATCGGTCGGGCGCTCAGGCGAGTCCGCGAGCGGGAATCCGCCTGATGCCGCGTCGGGCCCGCCGCCCTGCCCGCAGACGGCAGCGGCGGCAGTTGCTCCAGGTGTTCACCGAGGGCGAGGCCACCGAGCCGGAGTATTTCGACGCGGTCAAACGGCTGCAGAGCGCTTTCGTGCTCCGGGTCGACAGCCGGCACGGCGAACCATGGGATCTAGTCCATTGGGCCGACGAGTTCAAGCGGTCGGAGGACCGTCGGTGGCGGCAGGAGGGGTTGTCCCCGGAGGGGCGAACAGAGGTGTGGTGTGTGTTCGACCGCGATGAGCACCGCTATGTCGACCGAGCGATCGAGCTCGCAGAGCGGTCTGGTGTCCGGGTGGCGTTCTCGCACGCGTGTTTCGAGTTCTGGCTGCTGCTCCATTACCAGGATTTCGGCGCGCCCACCGACGGCAACGGGCAGGTGGTCTGCCAGCAGCTTCGGCGCCATCTCGGCACCGGAAAGCACGTCAACTTGGGTGATCTGGCCGGCCGCTACGCGACAGCCCGGGAACGAGCGATCGGACGGAACGGTCAGCACGATCGGGATGATGTGACACAACCGACGAAGCGGGACCCGAGCACCAACGTCTATGAGCTGGTGGAGCTGCTGGGCGTCACCTACTGACCAGCGCGGGGAACGGCGAGGATCTGTCGCGGTTAGTCAGGTGCGGCCGGAGAGTTCGGCATAGCCACGGCGTACCGCTACGAGGGCGGCGTCGGGTCCGAACGGTGCCTGGCGCGCGACGTCGTACGGGTCGGCGTCGTCGGCGTGGCCGTCCCGGATCAGCCACGCGAGCTGGTTCAGCTCGTCGTGCTGCGCCTTCACGAAGTCGTGGTCGGTCACCGCTCCGTGTCCGGGCACCACCGGGCCGGTCGCCAGGTGCAGCAGCCCGGCGACGGTGTGCGGCCATTCCAGGGGGTACGCGTCTTCGAAGCCCGGCGGCCCGTCCTGCTCCACCAGGTCACCGGCGACCACCACCCCGGCGTCCGGTACGTGCACCACCACGTCCCCGTCGGTATGCCCCCGCCCGAAGTGCCGCAGCTCCACCGGCCGGCCACCGAGGTCGAGGCTGGCCGCGTCGCGCAGCGTACGGTTCGGCGGCACCACCGTGACGTCGGTGAGCTCGGCGAGCGCCGGCTCGGTGAGCGCCCACTCTTCGCGCAGCGCGGCGAGCGTTCTTGGCGTGATCTCCCGCAGCCGCCGGGCCGCTTCCGGGTGCGCCCAGATCTGACAGTCGGGCTGTACGGCGAACACCTGGTTGCCGTACGCGTGGTCGAAGTGGTGGTGGGTGTTGACCACCAGCCAGGGGAGCGGGGTGAGGTGGCGTACCGCCTCGGCGAGCTCGGTGGCCTGCGACGGTGTGGCGAGGGTGTCGACCACCAGCGCGCCGGTCTCGCCCACCACCAGCGTGGTGTTGACGTCCAGCACCGGCTGCCGCCATACGTACACCCGGTCCGCGATCTCCTGCCATCCCACCGTTGGGCCCTCCAAGGTCAGAGCGCTTCGGCCGCGCGGTGCAGGAATTCGTGCCGGTCGACTACCACCCGCTCGACCCGGCCCTCGGCGACCACCTGCTGCTGCTGCCGCAGCTCCACGTCGAACCAGAGCCGCTTGCCGTCGACCTTGGCGAGGGTCGCCCGGCCGATCACGATGCCGCCGACCAGGGTGGGCGCGCCGTGCGTCAGCTCGACGTGGCTGCCGACGGTGGTGGCGTCCTTGGGCAGCTTCCCGGCGGTGGCCGCCACCGAGGCGGCTTCGCAGAGCGCTAGCACCCGCGGGGTGGCGAGCACCGGCACGTCCCCGGAGCCGAGGCTCTGGGCGGTGTCGGCGTCACCGACCACCAGTTCGACCTGCGCGGAGAGTCCCGGCGTCAGCTCCATGGTCACAGCGTAGAGCTCCCGCCCCCGGTCAACGGGCCAGATCGGTACGCCGGGCCTGCCGCGCCCGGTCGGTGAGCAGCTGCGCCAGCTGCTGCGCCTCGGCGAACTCCCGGTGTTCGGCGATCGCCGCGATGGTCAGCCCCGCGGTGTCCACGTGCACGCTGGCCAGCCCGAGCCAGCGCTGCCACGGGCCCTGCACCACCCGTACGCTCTGGATCCGTTGGTACGGCACCACCGCGAGGTGCCGGGTGAGCAGCCCGGAGTACGCGGCGAACACCCGATCGGTGAGCCCGGCGGCGAGTACGCGGTACCGCAGTGGCGCCCGGTACCGCGCCTGCGGCGGCACCGCCACCAGCGGCAGCCGCGCCACGTCCACGTCGGGCAGCACCCGCGCGATCACCCGCTGCGCGGTGTCTGGGTCGGCGACCGGCAGC
>JBOGDG010000033.1:0-13111 GCA_050701655.1 Micromonosporaceae bacterium | reverse complement strand
GGCCTGGCGTACAGCCTCCGTTCGCGGCGCCGCCGGTGCAGAAGGCGGGCGGCACGCTGGCGCTCGGGCTGATCCTCAGTGGCTTCGCCGTCCTGCTGTGCCTGGTGGGCGGCGGGATCGGGATCGGTTACGCGGTGTTCTCGGCGTTCCAGGACACCGACGAGGAAGCCCGTACGGCGGCCGCGGCGTACCTGGACGCGATCCGCGACGGGCAGTTCGCCGAGGCGTACCAGATGACCTGCGAACCGTTCCGCAAGGAGGTCGACGAGCAGGAGTTCGTCGCCACGAAACAGCGCGGCGCCCGGATCGTGGAGTACGAGCTGTCGACCATGGTCGGGCACGAGGCGGGCGTGATGGTGCCGGCCAGGATCAGTCTGGAGGGCGGCGAGGAGTTGACCCTGGGGCTGGTGCTCACCCGGGAACGGGTCGAGGGGTCGGGTCGGGGAGCCGATGCCGAGACCGAGTTCCGGGTTTGCGGGGAGGTTGAGAACCCGACTCCGGTGCCGAGCTAAGGTAACCGGGGCGCGGCAAAAGCCGTTGTGCTTGATGTCCCCAGCGCCCGACGATGTCCTTAACAGCGCGTACGTCGTCCCCGCCGACCGCCAGCCGGATGGAGGAGTTTTGTCTTCCGATATCGACACCCTCGTCAGTCTCTGTAAACGCCGCGGCTTCGTGTATCCGTCGAGCGAGATCTACGGCGGCACCCGTTCCGCGTGGGACTACGGGCCGTTGGGTGTCGAGCTCAAGGAGAACATCCGGCGGCAGTGGTGGCGGTCGATCGTACAGTCCCGTGACGACGTGGTGGGGCTGGACTCCGCGGTGATCCTCTCCCGGGAGGTGTGGGCCGCGTCCGGCCACCTGGAGGCGTTCGTCGACCCGCTGACCGAGTGCTCCTCGTGTCACAAGCGGTTCCGCGCCGACACCCTGGAAGAGGAGTACGAGGCCAAGCACGGCCACCCGCCGGAGAAAGGGCTCGCCGAGCTGGCCTGCCCCAACTGCGGCAACCGGGGTACGTTCACCGAGCCCCGCAACTTCAACGGGCTGATGAAGACCTACCTCGGCCCGGTGGAGGACGTCGGCGCGGAGCACTTCCTGCGCCCGGAGACCGCCCAGGGCATCTTCATCAACTTCCTGAACGTGATGTCCAGCGCGCGCAAGCGGCCGCCGTTCGGCATCGCGCAGGTCGGCAAGTCGTTCCGCAACGAGATCACCCCGGGCAACTTCATCTTCCGTACCCGCGAGTTCGAGCAGATGGAGATGGAGTTCTTCGTCGAGCCCGGCACCGACGAGCAGTGGCACGACTACTGGCTCTCGGAGCGCTGGCGCTGGTATCTCGACCTCGGTGTCTCCGAGGACAACCTGCGGTTCTTCGAGCATCCGGCGGAGAAGCGTTCCCACTACTCCAAGCGCACCGTCGACATCGAGTACAGGTTCGAGTTCGCGGGCTCGGAGTGGGCCGAGCTGGAGGGCATCGCCAACCGTACGGACTACGACCTGAACGCCCATAGGAAGGCGTCCGGCGCGGATCTGTCCTACTTCGACCAGGAGAAGGGCACCCGCTGGGTGCCGTACGTGATCGAGCCCGCCGCCGGTCTCACCCGCTGCGTGCTGATGTTCCTGCAGGAGGCGTACGACGTCGACGAGGCGCCGAACACCAAGGGTGGGATGGACAAGCGCACCGTGATGCGCTTCGACCCCAGGCTGGCGCCGGTGAAGGTGGCGGTGCTGCCGCTGTCCCGCAACGAGGCGCTCTCGCCGAAGGCGAAGGAGCTGACCGCGGCGTTGCGCAGGCGGTGGATCGTCGAGTTCGACGACGCCGGCGCGATCGGCCGTCGCTACCGGCGCCAGGACGAGATCGGTACGCCGTTCTGCGTCACCGTCGACTTCGACACCCTCGACGACGACGCGGTGACCGTACGGGACCGCGACACCATGCAGCAGGAGCGGGTCGGGCTGGACCGGGTGGAGAGCTACCTGATCGAGCGCCTCCCGGGCTGCTAGCCCGTACGTCGACACGACAGTGCCCGGCCGCCGCACTGGCGTGCCGGGCAGTCGTGTCCTCGGCGTGACGGCGCCATGCGTACGGACATGGCGTTCTCAGACGTGGCTGGTGGTGCAGGGCGCCGCCACCGGGGTGGGCCGCCGCCACAGCGACCAGCTCAGGCCGAGCCGACTCGGCTGGCTCCGCGTCGCCGGCGCGCTCCGGTGCAGCCGGTACGCCGCCGCCTCCGCGAGCATTTCCTGGGTACGGATCCGGCCGAGCTCAATGGTGAGAAGTGGATGCATCGGATCCTCCGTGTATGGAGTGTTACTGTGTTTGGTAACTACAACCTATGCGATAACACGTAGGGGATCAAGTGGACTTTGGTGCCTACAATGATGCCTCGGTCACACTCATGGTCGAGCTGGTGAACAGTTACGACGTGTGCTGCGACCCGCCGGAGAAGCTGGACGGCGTACCGGCGTTGGAGACGCTGCTGCGTACCCACTGGGTGCTCAGAGACGAGCGGGCCACCGAGCGCGACCTGCGAGAGCTCCGCGAGCTGCGCGGCCGGGTACGCGAGGTGGTCGAAGCTTCCAACGAGTCGGAGCAGCTGACCCTGTTGAACGCGGTGCTCGCCGACGCCGGCGCGCGTCCCCGGGTGGTCAGCCGGGACGGCGAGCTGGTGCTGGACTTCGCCCCCGACGCGGCGCCGCTGGCACCGCGGGTTGCGGCCGAGGTCGGCATGGGGCTGGCGATGATGCTGGTCGACCACGCCGACCGGCTCAAGGTGTGCGCGTCGGCGCCCTGCCGGGACGTGTTCGTGGACCAGTCGAAGAATCGCTGCCGCCGCTACTGCGGCGACACCTGCGGCTCCCGGTCGACGGTGGCGGCGTACCGCCAGCGGCAGCGCGAGTCGGCGACCGCCTAGACCGGCTTGGTGCCCTTGCGGTGGCGCTGCGCCAGCTCTGCGTAGTACGCCGGGTTGGCCGCCACCCACATCTCGGCCGGGGTGCCTTCGATCGGCTTCTTCACGATCGCGGGTGAGCCGGCGGCGAGCACCCCGCTGGGGATCACGAATCCGGACGGCACCAGCGAGTGCGCGGCGATCATCGAGCGGGCGCCGATCCGGGCGCCGTCCAGCACTATGGCCCCGTTGCCGACCAGGCACTCCGCTTCCAGGATCGCGCCGTGCACCACGCACTGGTGGGCGATTGTCGCCCCGGGCCCGACCTCGATCGGGACCTCGGGCGGGCAGTGCAGCACCGCACCGTCCTGTACGTTGGCGCCTTCCCGGATCACGATCGGAGCGCAGTCGCCGCGCAGCACCGCGCCGTACCAGATCGAGGCGCCCGCCTCGACGGTGACATCGCCGATCAGGGTGGCGTTCGGCGCCACGAACGCGGTCGGATCGATCTCCGGGACGGCACCCTCGAACTCGTACACGAACACGCTCTGCTCCTCTGCGGACGGCGGCCCTCCGGATCGTACCCACGGCTGAGTGTGTCATTGTCGATGCGTGACCGTGACCAGCGCTGACACCGTGACCCCGCTGCGGCTGGGGGGCCATCAGGTGTGGCCGCCGGTGGTGCTGGCGCCGATGGCCGGGATCACCAACATCGCGTTCCGCCGGCTCTGCCGGGAATCCGGCGCCGGCCTGTACGTGTGCGAGATGGTCACCACCCGGGCGCTGGTCGAGCGCAACCCCAAGACACTGCGGATGGTCGCCTTCGACGCCGGAGAAAAGCCCAGAAGCCTCCAGTTGTACGGGGTCGACCCGGCGACCACCGCCCGGGCCGTGGCGATGATCCGCGACGAGGGCCTGGCCGACCACATCGACCTCAACTTCGGCTGCCCGGTGCCGAAGGTGACCCGCAAGGGCGGGGGAGCGGCGCTGCCGTGGCGGCGCCAGCTGTTCGGCCGGATCGTCACCGCGGCGGTCGAAGCGGCCGACGGGCTGCCGGTCACGGTGAAGATGCGGATGGGTATCGACGCCGACCACCTGACGTACGCCGAGGCCGGCCGGATCGCCGAGGACGCGGGCGTGGCGTGGGTGGCGCTGCACGCACGTACCGCCGCGGAACGGTACTCGGGGCGGGCCGACTGGGAGGCGATCGCCGCGCTGAAGCAGTCGCTGAGTGTGCCGGTGCTCGGCAACGGGGACATCTGGGAAGCCTCTGACGCGGTCGAGATGATGCGGCAGACCGGCTGCGACGGCGTGGTGGTCGGCCGCGGCTGCCTGGGTCGCCCCTGGCTGTTCGCCGACCTCGCCGCTGCGTTCGGGGAGCTTGCGACCCGAACCGGTCAGCACAGCGCCGAGCCGGCGCGGCCGGGTGACACCCGTACGCTGCCTCGGCTGGGCGAGGTGGCACGCACCATGCGGCGGCACGCCGAGCTGCTGGTGGAGTGGCTGGGCGCCGAACGCGACGGCTGCACCGACTTCCGCAAGCACGTGGCCTGGTATCTGAAGGGATTCCCGGTCGGCGCCGAGCTGCGCCGGGCGCTCGCCATGATCGACAGCCTCGCCGAGCTGGACGACCTGCTGGGGAAGCTGGACGCGGACCAGCCGTACCCGGAGCAGGTGCTGGGGCAGCCGCGCGGGCGTACCAACTCGCCGGGGAAGGTCTACCTGCCCGAGGGCTGGCTGGACGACCGCGACGACCCCACCGTCCCGGCGGGCGCCGAGTTCGACAACTCCGGCGGCTGACCCGCCGACGCGGCGGCCGACGCGATTTGTAAGCTGTGCATCCGCACGGGGACAATCGACGCCGATCTTGGAGTTCAGCCCGAATTGGGAGCCTCATCGATGAGACGACCCCGTGTCGTTGTGTCCCTGCTCGCCGCGTTGACGCTGGCACTGGCCGGTTGTGCTCAAGGCGGGCCCGGCGACCCCGGCGTCGACTACAACAAGCTCGGTGTCGAGGTGCCGAGCCCGAGCGCGCCGTACAAAACGCCGCAGCCGGCCGGCAAGCCGCCCGGCGACAGCGCCAGCCCCACCCAGCAGATCCTGTACGACCTGCAGCAGCGGGTGGTACGTACCGCCGGGGTGTCCGAGAAGACCAAGGCGAGCTGCGCGGGCGGGCTGATCACCGGCACGGTGGACCAGACGGTCAAGTGCACCGTGACCTATCAAGGACTGAAGGTGACGTACCAGGTGGAGATCGCCGGCGGTACGCCGACGTTCAGCTGGGTGGCGACCACCGAGAAGGCCGTGCTCACCGCCGAGGGAGTCGGGATCGCGTACTGGGCGAAGTTCGGCCGGGACGCCGAGGTGGTGCGCTGCGACAAGATGCCGAAGCTCAAGCTGGTGCCGCTCGGCAAGGACACCGACTTCAGGTGCTACCACAAGGTCGGCGACTCCTGGGCCGAGCACGCGGTGCTGCTCAAGGACGGCGAGGTCAGCTTCCCCAGAGTCGAGCCCGAGTAGCACACTTGCTGCAATAAGCTGCGCGCGTGGAATAGTCGGTGAGCGGGTACGGACAGCCGCATGTGCCCAGTCTCACCGAAGGTTGCCCCGGGCACCCGAGTAGCGATTAACCTTCGCGCACACCCCATGCCTGGGTCAGCCGTGGTGTAGCGGCCGGGCCGGATAACCGTCGGAGGTCTGTTGTGACTACCGGGACCACTCCGAAGTACGTCTACGACTTCGCCGAGGGCAACAAGGACCTCAAGGATCTGCTCGGCGGCAAGGGCGCGAACCTCGCGGAGATGAGCAACATCGGACTGCCCGTGCCGCCCGGGTTCACCATCACCACCGACGCCTGCCGGGTGTACCTGGACACCGGTACGGAGCCGACCGAGCTGCGCGAGGAGGTCTCCACACACCTCGAAGCGCTCGAGAAGGCGATGGGCAAGCGGCTAGGTGACGCCGAGGACCCGCTGCTGGTGTCGGTACGCTCCGGCGCCAAGTTCTCGATGCCGGGGATGATGGACACCGTCCTCAACATCGGGCTCAACGACGCTTCCGTGGTCGGCCTCGCCCGGCAGAGCGGCAACGAGCGGTTCGCGTGGGACTCGTACCGCCGGCTGATCCAGATGTTCGGCAAGACCGTGCTCGGCATCGACGGCGAGGCCTTCGACGAGGCGTTCGACGAGGTGAAGCGGGCGAAGGGCACCCACGACGACCTCGACCTGGACGCCGCCGACCTGCAAGCCCTGGTGGGGACCTTCAAGGGGATCGTCGCCGAGCGGGCCAAGCGCGACTTCCCGCAGGAGCCGCGCGAGCAGATGGATCTGGCGATCCACGCCGTGTTCCACTCCTGGAACTCCGAACGCGCCATCCTCTACCGCCGCCAGGAGCGGATCCCCACCGACCTCGGTACGGCGGTCAACATCTGCAGCATGGTCTTCGGCAACCTCGCCATGGACTCCGGTACGGGCGTCGCGTTCACCCGTGACCCCGGCTCGGGCCAGCAGGGCATCTACGGCGACTACCTGCAGAACGCGCAGGGCGAAGACGTGGTCGCCGGTATCCGCAACACCGTCCCGCTGCAGGAGCTGGAGCAGCTCGACAGCGGGAGTTACAGCCAGCTACTCGACATAATGGCCACCCTGGAGGGCCACTACCGCGACCTGTGCGACATCGAGTTCACCATCGAGCGCGGCAAGCTGTGGATGCTGCAGACCCGGGTCGGGAAGCGTACGGCGGCGGCGGCGTTCGTGATCGCCACGCAGCTGATGGACGAGGGCGTGATCGGGCTGGACGAGGCGCTCACCCGGGTCACCGGCGCGCAGCTGTCGCAACTGATGTTCCCGCGGTTCGACGAGAGCGCGAAGAAGCAGAAGATCACCCGCGGCATGAACGCCTCGCCGGGGGCCGCGGTGGGCAAGGCGGTGTTCGACTCGTACACCGCGGTGAAGTGGTCCCGGTCGGGGGAGAAGGTGATCCTGATCCGCCGGGAGACCAACCCCGACGACCTGAACGGCATGATCGCCGCCGAGGGGATCCTGACCAGCCGGGGCGGCAAGACCAGCCACGCCGCGGTGGTGGCGCGCGGCATGGGTAAGACCTGTGTCTGCGGCGCGGAGGAGCTGGAGGTCGACACCAAGCGGCGCCGGTTCACCTCGGCCAGCGGCGTGATCGTCGAAGAGGGCGACGTGATCTCCATCGACGGCTCCAGCGGCGAGGTCTACCTCGGCGAGGTGCCGGTGGTGGCCTCCCCGGTGGTGGAGTACTTCGAGGGGCGGCTCGCCCCGGAGCAGACCGAAGACGAGCTGGTACGCGCCGTACACCGGCTGATGACGCACGCCGACGAGACCCGGCACCTGAAGGTACGCGCCAACGCCGACACCCCCGAGGACGCCGAGCGGGCCCGCCGGTACGGCGGTCAGGGGATCGGGCTGTGCCGTACCGAGCACATGTTCCTCGGCGACCGCAAGCAGCTGGTGGAGAAACTGATCCTGGCCGAGCACGACGATGAGCGGCAGACCGCGCTCGACGCCCTCGAACCGCTGCAGCGAGAGGACTTCATCGGGATCTTCACCGCGATGGACGGGCTGCCGGTGACGATCCGGCTGCTGGACCCGCCGCTGCACGAGTTCCTCCCCGACATCACCGAGCTGTCGGTGCGCGTCGCGCTCGCCGAGTCCCGCGGCGAGAAACACGAGAACGAGCTGCGCCTGCTGCAGGCGGTCCACAAGCTGCACGAGCAGAACCCGATGCTGGGGCTGCGCGGCGTACGGCTCGGGCTGGTCACGCCGGGGCTGTTCAAGATGCAGGTGAAGGCGATCGCGGAAGCCGCGGTGGAGTGCCGCCGGCGCGGCCTGGATCCGAAGCCCGAGATCATGATCCCGCTGGTCGGCGCGGTGCAGGAGCTGGAGGCGATCCGTACCGACGCCGAGGAGATCCTGGCCGAGGTGAGGGAAGCCTCCGGGGTGGACGTACCGGCGCTGATCGGGACCATGATCGAGGTGCCGCGGGCGGCGCTGACCGCCGGCCAGATCGCGGAGGCGGCGGAGTTCTTCTCCTTCGGCACCAACGACCTGACCCAGATGGGCTGGGGCTTCTCCCGCGACGACGTGGAGGCGGCGTTCTTCTCCGCGTACCTGGAGAAGGGGATCTTCGGGATCTCGCCGTTCGAGTCGATCGACGCGGAGGGCGTCGGCCGGCTGGTACGGATCGCCGCCGAGGAGGGTCGGGCGGCCCGGCCCGGGCTCAAGCTCGGAGTGTGCGGCGAGCACGGGGGAGACCCGGACTCGGTGCACTTCTTCCACAGCGTCGGGCTCGACTACGTGTCCTGCTCGCCGTTCCGGATCCCGGTGGCGCGGCTGGAGGCTGGCCGGGCGGCGGTCACCGCCGACGCCAGCGACAGCCGCTAGCTGGCCCGCGCCCCCCGCGCCGGCGCCGCGTCGCTTCATGGAGTCGCGAGGTACGGGCGGAGTTTCAGCGCGTCGTCGATCACCTCGGTGGGGTCGGTGACCGTGGCGGTGAGGTCGGCGATCGCGACCACCGTGCCGTTGGCGCTGGGGTGGGCGACCAGCGAAGCGGGCAGCGTGTCGGGATCGATCGGCCTCGGCAGGTACGTCACCTCGCCGAGCCAGAACGGGATCATCCGCTCCAGCGGCACTCCCCAGCCCATCCGGCGTTCGTCCTCCTTGAGCCAGCCGGAGGTGACGATCCGCCCCGCGGTGGCGCCGGCGGCGTCCACAGTGGAGCGCAGCAGCTGGACCAGCCATTCCCGCTGATGCCGGGACAGCGATCGGGCGCCGCCGCGCGGGTTGAACTGTACGGTGCAGCTGAACACCCGGTCGCTGACCCCGGCACTCCACAGCACGTCGACCAGCGGCGCGAGGCTGCGGTCGCCGCCCGGATAGCCGTGCACCAGACCACGCGCTCCGGCGGCCCGGTCGGGGGAGCCGTCGGCGGGTCGGCGGCCCATGATCTTGGCGACCGCGTCCGGGTCGCTCCATGGGGCTTCGCCGTCCGCGGCGGACCACCAGGTGACGGACTGCTGGTATTCGCCCGGCAGCAGCTCGGCGAGTGCGCGCAGCATCGCGACCAGGCGTTCGGCTGGATCGTGCCAGTCCCGCAGCTGTCCGGGCGCGGCCACATCGAGGGCCCAGCGCTGCGGCCGGGGTAACGGCCGCCTCCGCCGGGCATCGGTGACCTTGCGTGGCTGGTTCATGTCCCCCCTTGCGTACGGGCGGGGCTTGCCGCCCGGCGCATGCCCCACTTTAGAGGCATAAGACATCGACACCGCCCCCTGAATGCTGTCTTGTTGCGGTAGTTACCTGCGGTGACGCCGCCGTGCCGTGGGTCACGGGACGGCGGTGGTGCCGAGGGATGGATCGGGGCGCCGCGGAGCCCCGTACCGGGTCGGGTCCGCGGGGCGTGAAAGTCGTACCCGGCGACTACGCTCGGCAGCGATGACCGCTGAAGGTGAGCCGGGCCGCAGCCGGTACGACGCACACGCCCGCGCCCGCCGGGTCGCCGAGCCCGCGAAGCCGGTGCCCGCGTTGCCCGACGGATGGGATCGCACCCCGTTCGTACGTGATCTTGCCCGGGTGCTGCACTGCGCCGCGTTCCGCCGGCTTGCCGCCAAGACCCAGGTGCACACCGCGGGGGAGGATGACTTCCCGCGTACCCGGCTGACGCACTCGCTGGAGGTGGCGCAGGTCGGCCGCGAGATCGGCGCCCAGCTCGGCTGCGACCCCGACATCGTGGACACCGCCGGGCTGGCGCACGACCTGGGGCACCCGCCGTTCGGCCACAACGGCGAGGACGTGCTCGACGAGCTGGCCGCCGGCTGCGGCGGCTTCGAGGGCAACGCGCAGACGCTGCGGGTGCTCTCCCGGCTGGAGGCCAAGGTCGACGCCCCCGACGGCCGCAGCGCCGGGCTGAATCTCACCCGGGCGGTGCTCGACGCCGCCTGCAAGTACCCCTGGCGCCGCGGGGAGGGGCAACGAAAATTCGGGGTGTACGCCGACGACGTACCGGTCTTCGAGTGGTTCCGCGACGGCGCCCCCGCGCGGCGGCGCTGCCTGGAGGCGCAGGTGATGGACTGGGCCGACGACGTGGCGTACTCGGTGCACGACGTGGAGGACGGCGTACACGCCGGACACATCCGGTTCGCCGCGCTGGCCGACCCCGGCGAGCGGGCCGGAGTGGCGCAGCAGGCGGCGACGACGTACTCCTCGGAGCCGCCCGACTACCTGGCCGAGCTGCTCGCCGGGCTGCTGGCCGACCCGCTGCTCACCGAGCTGGCCAGCTACGACGGCAGCCACGGCGCCCAGGTGGCGCTGAAGCGGGCCGCGAGCGTGCTGATCGGGCGGTTCGTCAGCGACGTGGTCAACGCCACCCGGGACGCGTACGGGGACGCGCCGCTCACCCGGTACGCCGCCGACCTGGTGGTGCCGCGCGAGACCCGGGCGAAGTGCGCGCTGCTGAAGGGCGTCGCGCTGCGGTACGTGATGCTGCGCCCCGGCGCCGACGCCCGGTACGTGGGCCAGCGCGACCTGCTGCGCGAGCTGGTGCACCAGCTGACGCTGCGCGCCCCCGACGCGCTGGATCCGGTCTGCGGCCAGCTGTGGCGCGACGCCTCCGACGACGCGGGCCGGCTCCGCGTGGTGATCGACCAGGTGGCGAGCCTCACCGACGCGTCGGCGGTGGCGTGGCACCGCCGGCTCACCAGCTGACCCCTGGCCAGTCGTCGGGTTCCGGTTGATCGTCGCGTACCACCGGAGGAGGCTGGGGGCCATGGACCGGTACGTGATCGTGGGCGCCAGCCTGGCTGGCGCGAAGGCCGCCGAGACGTTGCGCGACGAGGGGTACGACGGGGAGCTGGTGCTGCTCGGCCAGGAGGGCGAACGTCCGTACGAGCGGCCGCCGCTGTCCAAGGGCTACCTGATCGGCTCCGAGGAGCGGGAGAAGGCGTACGTCCACGACGAGAAGTGGTACGCCGAGCACGACGTCGAGCTCCGGCTCGGGGTACGCGCCACGCTGCTCGACGCGCAAGCCCGCACGATCACCATCGACGGCGGGGAGCAGCTGCCCTACCAGAAGCTGCTGCTCGCCACCGGGTCCCGGGTGCGCGTGCTGAAAGTGCCAGGCGCCGAGCTGCGCGGGGTCCGCTACCTGCGCACCCTGGACGACTCCGACGAGCTGCGCGCCGGTTTCGTCGACGGCGCCCGGGTGGTGGTGATCGGCGCCGGCTGGATCGGGATGGAGACCGCGGCGGCGGCGCGGCAACACGGTGCCGCGGTGACGGTGGTGGAGCCGGAGCCGCTGCCGCTGCGCCGCGTGCTCGGCGACGAGGTGGGCCGGATCTACGCCGACCTGCACACCGCGCACGGCGTCGACCTGCGGCTCGGCACCGGCCTCACGGAGATCACCGGCGACGGCCACGTCACGGGGGTACGCCTCAGCGACGGCGAGCAGCTGCCGGCCGACCTGGTGGTGGCCGGGATCGGGATCACGCCGGCGGTGGAGCTGGCCGAGGTGGCGGGGCTGGAGGTGGACGACGGGGTGACCACCGACGAGCGGCTGCGTACCTCCGACGAAGCGATCTGGGCCTGCGGTGACGTGGCGAAGTCGTACCACCCGCTGATCGGGAAGCGGATCCGGGTAGAGCACTGGGCCAACGCGCTCAACGGCGGCAAGGCGGCGGCGCGGTCGATGCTGGGCGCGGACACCCCGTACGACCGGCTGCCGTACTTCTTCTCCGACCAGTACGACCTCGGCATGGAGTACGCCGGGTACGTCGAGCCGGACGGGTACGACCGGGTGCTGTTCCGGGGCGATCCGGCTTCCGGTGAGTTCATCGCGTTCTGGCTGGCCGGTGACCGGGTGCTGGCCGGGATGAACGCCAACGTGTGGGACGTGGTGGAGCCGATCCAGCGGCTGGTACGCGCCGGCTTCGCCGGTACCGCGGTGGACCCGGACCGGCTGGCCGATCCGGACGTGCCACTGGAGGAGCTGGTTGCTTAGGTGCTGCGGCGCGGGACGCCGGCTACTCGACCAGGATCGGGTCGCCGACGGTGACCCGGCCGGGGGTGACGACCGAGCCGTACACCCCGAGTTTGGTGTCGCGCCCCCGGGCGATCGCGCGCAGCACCGCCGGGTCCCGCCGAGCGGTCTCCGGGTCGACGTTGGTGATCACACACCGCTTGTCGCGCCGGTCCACCCGCATCCGCAGCTCCCCGATCCGCAGCACCGCACCCACCCAGCTGTCCTCCTGGTACGGCTGGTCGCCGGTCGCCTCGACCAGCAGACTCGGCCGGAACCGCCGTACGTCCAGCTCGGCGCCGACCACCCGGCCCAGCGCCGCGACCGTCTGGGTGCTGATCAGCGACAACGGTGCCGCGTCGAACACGCCCCGGTTCTGCTTGATCACCCGTACCCCCGGCCCCAGCTCGGCGGCCAGCGCCGGGTCCGCCACGTCGAAGAGCTCGCCGGAGGGCGTACGGACCTTGACGGGCGAGGCGTCGGGGCGGGACGGGTCGGCCAGCCGCGGGTGGTAGTGGCAGAGATCGTTGCGCTCCCGGATGGTCAGCCACGGGAAGCCGCTGCGCTCGCTGCCCGCCCGGATGAACGCCCACCGGCGGTCGCCGGCCACGCCGTGCCAGGAGACCTCCGCGTCGGGCAGTGGTTCAGCGGCCATCGACTTCACTGGGTAGCGCCACAGCGCGGCGAGCCGACCGACATGCATGTTGCCTCCCTCGCGAGAGGCGCCCTTCTACCGTCGTACCCGGGTCGAGCGTGGCGGACCGAGTCCGTCGCAGCGCCTCTCGACTCCGGCTCGCGCCGCGTACGCGGCGCATCGCTGACCGTAGCTCCGGGTGCCCGTACGGCGCTGTGGTGCGCGACACGGATGGTGACGTACCGGGCGTGACGGTGGCCGCGGTGCCCCGGCTGCGACGAGCGTGGATACACTCATTGGTCGTGCAGTCCCCCGGCAATCCCCGCAGAGTGTGGCGTCCGCGCGCGCAGCCGCCGACGCCTCCGTCCGATCAGTGGACCGAGCCGCAGCAGGACGACGAATGGACCGGCCAGCGGCCGCCCGTCGTACCCGGCTGGGGTGAGGACGCGGTGCCGCGCAGCCGGCGGGTGCAGCCCGAGCCGGCCCCCCCGCCGATGGCGCCTCCGCATGAGCGGCCCGTCCCGCCGATGGCGCCCCATGAGCGGCCCGTGCC
>JBOGDG010000032.1:0-13182 GCA_050701655.1 Micromonosporaceae bacterium | reverse complement strand
TGCCACGGGTGCATGGCCGGGGGGCGGCTTGGGGGCGCGAGCGCGGCGGCCGATCCCGCTGCGCTCCATCGCCATCCCTCTCGGGCTGGCGACCGCGCGGCTCATCAGGATCGAGTCCGGTTGGGACCGAAACACTGGGCGTGTTGCGTACCGGCCGGACTTGATCTTGGGGGCGCGGGCGGCGCGGCAAAGAGAAGCCGCGACCTTGCAGTCGTGCTCAACGGCGACGGGGGGGCGCCTAGCACGACTGCAAGATCGCGGCCGAGGGGGCAGGGCCTGATCGCCGACCGGGGCCGGGTGCGGCGACCTGCCGCTCAATAACGATCCGCAGTCTTGCGACTACTAATAGATGATATAACCAGTCTGGCCCGAGCACTAGTCGCACTTCTTGTGCGACTTATCGGCGCCCGCAGCGGAAAGGCTCGGAATCAGCCTCACGTTTAATGATCGACGTTTACGGAGCGCTATCGGGGACCCGAGGAACCACGGGCGCCGGCCTCCAGCTCAACAGGTCCGGCGCCGCGTGTGACAAGCGAGGACCCGATGGCGTCACTGCAGCGACTGTTGAAGGAGAGCTGGACGCTGGTCGAAGATCAGGCGGACAAGGTGGCTGGCCACTTTTACGCAAGGATCTTCGTACTCGATCCGCAGTTGCGTGATCTCTTCCCGATCCAGATGGACGTGCAGCGGAACCGCCTGCTCAACGCGGTGGTACGCGCCGTACGGCATGTGGAAGATCCGGAACGGTTCGCGGAGGAACAACGCGCGCTCGGGCGCGATCACCGCAAGTTCCACGTCCTGCCCGAGCACCACGATGTGGTACGCGAATGTCTGATCGACGCCCTGGCCCGGTACGCGGGCCAGCCGAGGTGCTCAGCCACGAACGCCGGGCCCACGACATCGCGGTGATCACGTTCCGGCCGTTCGAGCCCTACCGGACGTGATCCGGCTCGGTGCCCCGATGGGCCGGATGCGCGTGGACCTGCGCTCGGCGCGTGACGTGCTCTGCGTCGCGGGCGGCACCGGGCTGGCCCCGCTGAAGGCGATCGCCGAGGAGCTCAGCCGCGGCAACCGGATCCGCACCGATCGGCCGCGTCACGTACACCTCTTCTTCGGGCCTAGCTGTACGACCTTCCGGCGCTCATCATCCTCACCCGGCGGCACCCGTGGCTGACTGTGGTGCCGGCGGTCAGCAACGAGCCGGACTACGCCGGCCGGCGCGGCGAGATCACGCACGTCGCGCTGCGGCACGGCAGTTGGCGGAAACATGATGTGTACGTGTCCGGCCCGCCGATCATGGTGCGCGACGCGCTGAACGAACTGAACCAGGCAGGGATCCCGCCGAGCCGGGTGCGCTACGACGCGTTCGCCGACCTGTGACCGGGGGAGCTCTGCCGCATCCCTACCCGCGATGGCTGATGCGATGGGCCGCATCGTCATGTGGCTGGGCGCATCACGGAAAAGCGGTGTGTGTGATTCCGGGCGGGACCAGCCTCGCTCAGCCCTGCGCGCGCTTCGCTCTGCGCGAGAATCTGGCTCGCGACGGCGGGCTATCGTCGTTCGGTGCGGATCGAGATCGACGGGCGTACCGCGGCGACGGAGCAGTTGGCGTATCCCGCGGTGGTCAACTACGGGCACTACACCGCGATGCAGGTACGCGGCGGCCGAGTGCGGGGCCTCGCCCTGCACCTGACGCGGCTGCGGGACGCCAGTCGGGAGCTGTTCGACGCGGAGCTGGACGGCGAGCTGGTGCGTGAGCGGGTCCGCCATGCACTCGGCGGCACCGCGGACGCGTCGGTGCAGGTGCGGATCTTCGCCCCGGACGCCAGCTCCCCGGCCTCCCGCTCCGGCAGCTCCGGCCCCACAGGCCCCGGCGGCACAGACAGGCCAGGCGGCTCCGGCCCCCCGCGCCCCGGCGGCACCAGCGGCGAGTTGTCGGTGATGGTGCTGGTACGCGAGGCGGTCGAGATGCCGAGCGCGCCGTGGCGGCTGAAGTCGGTGCCGTACCTGCGGCCGGTGGCGCACCTCAAGCATGTCGGCGGGTTCGGGCAGGCGTACTACGGGAGGGTCGCCCAGCGCGACGGGTTCGACGACGCGCTGCTCACCGGGCCTGGCGGGGCGATCGCCGAGGCCGGCATCGCGAATGTCGGCTTCTTCGCTGGCGACGCCCTGGTGTGGCCGGACGCGCCGGCGCTGCCGGGCATCTCGTACCAGCTGCTGGTGGAGGCGCTCGGGGCGCGCTGCGAGCGGCGTGCCGTCACGCTGGCGGACGTAGGCAGCTATGACGGGTCGTTCGTGTGCAACTCGTGGGGGGTCGCGCCGGTGGGGCAGATCGACGAGCGGCGGCTGCCTGTCGCCACGTCGGCGACGGCCAGCCTGGTCGCGCTCTACGAGGCGGTGCCGGCGGAGCCGGTGTGAGGTGGCGGTGCCGCCGGAGCCGGTGTGACGTGGCGGTGCCGGCGGAGCCGGTGTAGCCCCAGGGCTACGGGGTGAGCCAGTCGAGGGCGACCGCGGCGGTCCACGACTGGTCCGAGCTGCCCAACGCCTCGCCGGTCACGGGCTCGTAGTACTCCGCGAACTGCCCGTCGCAGACCAGCCGCAGCCCGGCGTCGGCCAGCGCGTCGGCGCGGTCGCCGAAGCCGCGGCGGCGTAGCGCCCAGCCGTACAGCCAGATCGCGACCGGCCACAGTGGACCGCGCCAGTACCGGCGGCGATCCAGGGCGGGCGAGACCAATGACGTCGACGGCGGGGCCGGCACCACCAGCTCCGGGTGCCCGCACCAGTCCGGCCCGTCGAAGGCGGCGAACATCGCCTGCTCCGCCTCGGGCGGCAGCCCGCCACAGAGCAGCGGAGCGAACCCGGCGATGGTGTCGGGCGGGGTGGGATCGGGGGCCGGGTCGATCCACGTACCGGCGCGGATGTCGTAGTCGCGGGCGAGGCCGGTGACCGGGTCGATGGCGGCGGCGACCGCGTCCCGCAGCTCGGACGCCCAGGTGCGCAGGTCGGCCACCGAGTGCGCGGCCAGCGGTGGGGTCAGGCCGTCCGCCAGGTCGGCGAGCTCGTCGCAGGCTACGGCCAGGATCGCGGTGAAGAACACGTCGCCGACCCGGAAGCTGCCTTGCTCGGCGATCGCCGCGTCGTCGTACCGGGCGTGTTTCAGCTCCTCGACCAGCCACAGGTAGCGGTTGTACTCGAGGTCGCTGGGGCGCTGTGACTCGTCGTCGACCACGCCGATGTCCCGCCGGGCGTACGGGGGCAACGGGCCGGTCGGCACCGCGGCGTACGGGGCATCCCAGCGCGGCGAGTTGTCGAGCCCGGACTCCCAGCTGTGCACGATCGCGATCAGCCCACACTCCGAGTCGCGCCGGGCGGTGATCAGCCAGCGGTGCCAGGCGTACAACGCGGGCCAGATCCGGCGACCGAACTCGGCCGCGACGCGCGCGTCCTCGCCGCCGCGGGAACGGGCCAGGCGCATGATCTGCCCCAGCCCGATCGCATGCACCGGCGGCTGGCAGATCCCCGAGGTCAGTACGCCGGCCGGCGCCGCGGCGGCCAGCTCGTGCGCCCGCCACCACTCCGGTCCGGGAAAGTACGGCGGCGCGTCCGTCTCGGCCGAGAACACGATGTGCGGGATCATCCCGGTACGCCACTGGCCGGCGAGCAGCGAATCCAGCTCGACGCAGGCTCGGGGGATGGAAAGGTGGGCGATTCCGGCGGCGACGAAGGCCGCGTCCCAGCTCCACTGGTGCGGATACAGCTCCGGTGCCGCGACGGTCATCGTGCCGCGGTCATTGGCACGCAGCACCTTGGCGGCGGCGGTACGGAGGTCAAGGTCCGGACGGGCGTCAAGGTCCGGAAGGGGATCGAGGTCGGGTCTGGCAGGTTCCGATCGGGGTTCTGAAGGCATCTTCCTACGTCTCAAGGGCTAGCGCGGTCTCGGGATCGAACCATCGTTGGTGCCGCTCCGGCAGTCGCAGCCACAAGGTGTCCCCCGGCTCCGCGCGGAATGTCGCGGGAGCTTGCACCTTGAGCCGCTGACCGGCGACCGTGGTGGTCAACAGCACCGCCGAACCCAACGGTTCGAATACTTCGACGGTAGCCGGCACCGCGCCGGGTGTGGCTCCTCTAACGAGCTCAATCGCCTCTGCCCGTACGCCCAGCCGGATCGGTTTTCCGACAAACGTACGCAGTGCTTCCGGGGTGGGAAGCTCGGTTCCGCCGAAGTCGACGTGGCCGTTGGCAACCGTACCCGAGAGGAAATTCATCGGAGGGCTGCCGATGAAGCCGCCGACGAACTCGTTCGCCGGGGTGTCGTACACGTCGAGGGGGCCGGCTACCTGCTGCAGTACGCCGTCGCGCATCACCGCCACCCGGTCCCCCAGCGAGAGCGCCTCCACCTGGTCGTGTGTCACGTAGATGGTGGTGGTGCCCAGCTCGGCGACCAGCTTCTTCAGCTCGGCGCGGAAGCCGAGCCGCAGTAGCGCGTCGAGGTTGGACAGTGGCTCGTCCATCAGCAGCACGTCGGCGTCGACCACGATCGCGCGGGCCACCGCCACGCGCTGCCGCTGCCCGCCGGATAGCTGCGCGGGGAACCGGTCGAGGAAGTCGGTGAGCTGAAGCAGGTCGGCCGCCCACGCCACCTTCCGCTCGATCTCCGCGCGAGGCACGCCACGCATCGCCAGACCGAATCCGATGTTGGCGCGCACCCGGCGGTGCGGGAAGACCGCGTACGACTGGAACACCATCGACAGGTTGCGGTCCCGGGGCGCGAGGTACGTGACGTCCCGGTCCCCGATCACGACCTGCCCGGCCGTGGGTAGCTCCAGCCCCGCGACCATCCGCAGCAGCGTGGTCTTGCCGCAGCCGGACGGCCCGAGCAGCACCATGAACTCGCCGTCGGTGACATCGAGGCTCACCGTCTCCACCGCCGGTGCCGTGGTACCCGGATAGACCTTGACCAGTCCGCGAAGCCTCACCTCAGCCATGCCATGCCTCCCAAAAGCCTCGCGCACCTCATCGGATCGTCGAGCCCCACATGTTCAACAGGTAGCGCCGCATCAGTGCGATGAACAGCAACGCCGGCAGCACCAGCGCGAACCCGCCCGCGAACTGGTACGCCAGCGGTGAGTCCGACAGCGACACCAGCACCTGCGCGGGGAGCGTCCTGACATCGAGGGTCAGCACCGCCGCCGCGAGCACCTCGTTCCACGACAGTACGAAGGTGAACATGCTCGACGCCGCCACGCCCGGCAGCGCCATCGGCAGCACCACCTGCCGGAACGCGGCGAACCGGCCGCAGCCGAACACCAGCGCCGCCTCCTCCACGTCCACCGGCACCGCCACGAACACGCTCGCGGTGATCAGCACCGTGGTCGGCAACGCGAGCACGGAGTGCACCAGGATGACCGCGTACGTGGTGTCGTACAGCTCCAGGCGGAGGAAGAACGACGCGAGCGGGATCGCCAGCACCACCACCGGCAGCGACTTGGTCAACAGCAGAAAGAGCTGGTACGGGTCCCTGCCTTTGAACGCGAAGCGGGCGATCGCGTACCCCGCCGGCGCGCCGACGAGCAGTGCGACGAGCACCGTACCGATGCCGACCTGGAGTGAGTTGATCAATGCCGGAAGGACGCCGGTGCCCGGGCTGAGCAGGAACGCGGTCATGGTGTCGAGCGAGACGTCGCGCGGCCAGAACGCCTTCGGGAAGCGGTTCAGCTCGGCGCGGCTGGAGAACGCGGCGAGCGTGATCAGGTACACCGGCAGCGCCATGAACAGCGTGATCGCGACCGCGGCGACCTGCTGGGCGATGCGTACCAGCCGGAGCCGGCGCAGCGGCGCGGTGTCGATCGGCGGCAGCGGCCGGGCCTCCTGCTCGGGCCGGGCCGTCGGTGACGTCACGGTCATGACCGGCCCTCGCTGCCTTCCGGGTGGCGCAGCAGCCGCAGGTAGACGATCGCGGTCGCCATCGAGATCGCGAGCACCACCACGGCGACGGCGCTGGCCACGTACGGGTCGGAGAGCTCGACGTACCACCAGTAGGTCTCGCCGATCAGCAGCGGGAACTGCCGGCCGGTGAGCGCCTGCGCCACCGCGAACGCCTGGAACGCGAGGATCGTACGCAGGATCAGCGCCACCTGCAGCGACGGTTTCAGCAACGGCAGCGTGACGTGCCGCAGCCGCTGCCAGAAGCTGGCGCCAAACACCTGCGCCGCCTCGTCGTAGTCGCGCGGCACCAGCTGCATCCCGGCCACCACGATCACCAGCACCAGCGACGTGGCGCGCCACAGCTCGGCGATCACCACCGCCGCCAGCATCTTCGTCGGGCTGGTGTAGTTGAGCCAGTCCACCCCGTCGAAGCCCAACCAGGCGAGCACCGAGTTGAGGTAGCCGTTGTCGGTGAAGATCGACAGCCACACCAGCCCCGCGGCCAGGTCCGATATCGCCAGCGGCACCGCCCACAGGTAGAAATACACCCCGGAAAACCTGAGTCTGGTACGCAGCAGCAGCGCCATCGTCAGCGCGAACCCGAACTGCAGCGGCAGCAGTACGACGATCAGCAACAGCGTGTTGCGTACCGACTCCCAGAAGTGCGGATCGTCGGCCATCCGCTGCCAGTACGTGTTGGTGAAGCCGAGCCCGCTGCCGTACCCGAAGGCCTGCAGCACCCCCGAGATCAGCGGCCAGCCGAACAGCACCAGCATGAACAGCGCCGACGGCACCAGCAGCAGGTACGGCGCCCTCGCGCGCCGCCTGGCCGAGGAGGCGGCGGGCACCGGCTCAGCCGACCTGGCAGGGGCCGGAAGACTCCGGGTCGGGGGCCCAGCAGGGGGCTTTCACCTCGTCGATCAGGCCCTGCAGCGCCTTGCCCTGGGCCGTCAGGGTGCCGCCGATGTCGGCGTTCTTCAGCACGATCGCGGTGAACGCGTTGTTGAACACCTCGTCGACCTGCCCGGACTTCTCACCGAACCCGATCGGCGGCAGCGCCAGCAGCGCGCCCTCACCCTCCTGCGTCTTGGTGACCGCCTCCGCCTCCAGCTTGACCGCCGGCGGCAGGTCGCCGGTGATCTCGGCCTTCGCCACCGGGAAGAAGCCGTTCTCGGCCAGCACCTTCAGCTGTACGTCGGGCTTGGAGAGGGCCTTGATCAGCTCCTTGGTCTCGTCCTGCTTCGCGGCGCCCTTCGGGATCGCGAGCCCGGCCAGGATCGACATGTAGCCACGGCCCTTCGGGCCCTTCGGCGCCGGCACCATCTGCCAGTCGTCGGGCTGCTCCTTGGGCGCTTCCAGCAGTCGCGCCACGTGGTCCCAGCCCACCTTCACCTCGCCCCGGGCGAGCGGCTCCTGCATGAAGTCGTACCGGGTGCTGGACGGCGAGGTGTTGGCCCACAGCTGCTTGACGTACTGCCACATGGCGACCGCGTCCGCGTTGCCGAACGTGGTGACCTGGCCGCCGGTGAACGACGGGTAGAGATGGCCCTGGGTGAACCGCTTGAGCAGCCCCTCCGGGCCGGCGGGCAGCCCGAACTGCGCCTTGCCCTTGTTGGCCTGCTTCGCGTTGGTCGCCCAGGCCAGGAACTGGTCGTACGTGAGGTCGTTGACGTCGGCGCCGCTGGGCAGCCACTCCAACGCGTCCTTGTGTACGGCGACCACGTACGTGGCCTGCATCCAGGGGATGTAGTACGTCTTGTCCGTCCCGAGTGTGGCCAGCTCGAGAAGCTGGGGTCCCAGCCGGCATCGGCTAGGTCGGAGGCCACGTCGGAGAGGTCTTCCAGCAGGTCGGGGCCGAACGCGGCGAGATCGCCGTGCAGCGCGCCGAGCAGGTTGATCTTCACCTTCTTCGCCGCCACCTGCGACTTTATCTGCGCGGTGAGCGGCGCCGCCTCGCTCGGCAGGTAGCTCACCTCGCCGTCGTACGCGTCCTTGAGGATCTTGCGGAACCGGTCGGCTTCCTCGATCGGCACGAACTGGGTCGACGCGAAGCTGAGCTTCCCCTCGCCGCCACCCGTGGTCGACACCCCACCGCAGGCGGCGAGCATCGGGGCGGCGATCCCGAGCGTGCCGCCGAGTTGGAGCAGGTGCCGCCGGGACAGCGCCAGGCCGTCGCGACCATGGCCATCGCGACCATGGCCATCGCGAAACTGGTGATCGTTTGTGGGCATCTCCGCGCTGCTGGTCATCCCGGCCACCTCCGTAGCTGTACGCGTACCGGACGGAAAGCCTCCCCTGCGGCCGTAACGTATTGGCCGCCCGAATACGCGTCAAGCGACACGGGATTTCAGCTACTCAGGAAGCGGCCCTAGGGCCTGTCCTAGTCGAAGTCCAGTTGGCCGCCGCGGGTGCGCTTGAGCTCGAAGAAGTCGGGATACGCCGCCAGCAGCCGGGCGCCGTCGAAGATCCGTACGGCGTCCTCGCCGCGCGGGATCGAGGTGAGCACCGGCCCGAAGAATGCCACCCCGTCGATGTGGATGGTCGGGGTGCCGACGTCGAGCCCGACCGGCTCCATGCCCTCGTCGTGGCTGGCGCGGAGCGCCCCGTCGTACTCGTCGGTGTCGGCGGCGGCGGCGAGCGACGCCGGCAGCCCCACCTCGGCGAGCGCCTCGGCGATCACCTTCGGCAGGTCCTTGTCCCCCTGCCGGTGGATCCGGGTGCCGAGCGCGGTGTAGAGATCGGACAGCACCTCCTCGCCGTGGTGCTGGGCGGCGGCGGTCGCGACCCGTACCGGCCCCCAGGCGTTGTCGAGCAGCTCGCGGTAGTCGGCCGGCAGGTCCCGGCCTTCGTTGAGTACAGACAGGCTCATCACCCGGAATCGCAGGTCCAGATCCCGGTGCCTGGCCACCTCGAGGATCCAGCGCGAGGTGATCCAGGCGTACGGGCACACCGGGTCGAAGTAGAAGTCGACTCTGGTACGGGTTTCGAGAGTGGTCATCGGTGGCATCTCCCAGATCGGTCCGTCATGTACTGCTCTACCCTTCCGCCGCCGTCACGTCACAGCTGCTCGTCGGCGCCGGTGTGGTGTGGCACGTGTGGGGCGGGGATGGTCCCGAGCCGACCGGCCTGGAAGTCCTCGACCGCCTGGATGATCTCCGCCTTGGTGTTCATCACGAACGGCCCGTACCGGGCGACCTGCTCCCGGATCGGCAGCCCGCCGAGCACCAGGATCTCCCAGGCCCGGCCCGCCGGCTGGCTGTCGGCCGCGGTGGCGGTCAGCGCGGCACCGTCGCCGCTGAGCTGTCGGGGGGACGACCCCCCGGGCCCCCCGAAGATGGCGAGCTGACCCTCGTCGAGCGGCCGCTGCTCGGCCCCGACATAGCCGCGCCCGCTCAGCACGTACACCAGAGCATTGAAATCCTGGGGCCACGGGAGCTGGAGGCGCGCTCCGGGCGTCACCGTCGCGTGCAGATAAGTAATCGGGGTGTACGTCATCCCCGGTCCGTCATGTCCCGCGAGCGATCCCGCGATCACGCGGATCAGCGCACCACCGTCGTCGCTGGAGAGCAGCTTGACGTCGCGCGCGCTGATGTCCTGGTAGCGCGGCTCGACCCACTTCTGCGCCGCCGGCAGGTTGACCCACAGCTGTACGCCGTGGAAGAGCCCACCCTTGGCGATCATGTCCTGGGGCGGCAGCTCGCTGTGCAGGATGCCGGCGCCGGCGGTCATCCACTGGGTGGAGCCGTCGGTGATCAGGCCCCCGCCGCCGGTGGAATCCTGGTGTTCGAAGGCGCCGTCGATCATGTACGTGACGGTCTCGAAGCCGCGGTGCGGGTGCCACGGCGCGCCCTTCGCCTCGCCGGGGCCGTACTCCACCGCGCCCATGTGGTCCAGCAGCAGGAACGGGTCGGCGAGCGAGAGATCCATGCCGGGGAACGGGCGGCGTACCACGAAGCCTTCGCCCTCGAGCTGGCGCCGGGCGGTGACGACCTTGCCGACCGGTCGCCAGGCGGTGCCCTGTGCGGCCAGCGCGGGCAGGCGCGGCAGGGTCATGGTGTCGGCGGTGACGGCGGGCATCGGAACCTCCTTGGACTGCTGCTCTAGACGTTACTCCCAACTTGATTGACCCTTCAACTATTCCGGCAGGGTCGCCCTCCCGGGCCACCCGTCACCCCCCGGCACGGCGCCCTACGCCTCGGTGCAGGGCTACCTCGACGTGGCGCTGGACGTGCTGCGGAGATCAGGTAAGGTAAGGCGAACCTAAGCTACGGAGCGTCGTCGTCGGGGGTGTCGAGTTGGGTACGCCGTTGGTCGCCGCGCGCCTCATGCTGCCGCCCGGCGACCCGGTCTCGACCTACGGCGCGGTGCCCCGCCTGGGATTCCCCGAAGCGCGACTCACTGACTCGCCGCTGGAGGCCATCACCGACGAGCTCCATCGGCGCGCGGGCGGCAACCCGCTCGGCGTCGCCGACCCGCTCCGGGTGACCGACCCGGTGGCCGGCGGCTGGATCTCAGCCTCCGCGCTGGTCGGCGGCGACGCGCTGCCGCTGCTGCTGAACGGGCCGGTGGAACGCTGGGGCGCCGCCCCGCACGCCGCCGCCGCGCTGGCCTGGAAGGCGTACAGCTACTGGCTGACGTTGCCCGCGATCGTGGGGCTGACCTGCGTCAACCGGGTGCCGCTGCTGGACGCGGACAACGTACTGGTGCAGCTGTCGTACCAGGCCCCGTTCGTCACCGTCGGGATGCGCCGGCCCGCCGTCGCCGTACTCCCCGATGACCGGTACGCCGGCGCGCCCGGCACCGTGGTGGTGCCCGACCGCGACGTCCTGCTGCGAGCCCTGGCCGACAGTCTGGTGACCCGCCATCTCGGCCCGCTCGCCGACGCCACCCGGGCCCGGGTACGGATCGGCAGCCGGATCCTCTCCGGCTCGCTCGCCGCCTCGGTGGCGTACGCCCTGCGGTTCATCTCCGGCCTCGCGCCGGCCGGCGAGGGGCTGGCTGCGCAGGGCAAGGCGATCCTGGACGCACTCTCCGTCACCGACCTGGTATCGATGGACGAGGCCGCCGACGGCACGATCGCGGTACGGCGTCACACCTGCTGTCTTGCGTTCACCGTGCCGCAGCTGAGCATCTGTTCCACCTGCTGCATCCAGCCGGAGGACGGCTCGGCGGCGCAGGCGGCTCACTTGGGCGGCAGCGACCCCGCGTAGTCCAGGCTCCGCCCGACCCAGCGGCGCAGGTCGGCGTCGGTCGCGATGCCTTCCGGATCCACCAGCAGCCAGCCCTTCATCGGCCGCCCGGTCATGTCGAAGACCCGGGCACCGGGCTCGGCCAGCGCCGCGTCGGAGTCCTCGGGCGCCAGCCGTACCATCAGCGACTCCTTGCTGATGCCGACCGCCATGTTGCCGTTGAGCAGGAACGCCAGCCCGCCGAACATCTTCTTCTCGATCAGCACGCGCCCGGCCAGTTCCTGCTCCGCCAGCTCCCGTACCCGCTCGGTGAGCCCTTCGTCGTACGCCATGCCGTCATGCTGCCATCAGCCGAGCCAGGCGCGGGTCCGCTCCACGGTCTCCGACTCCGGCACCAACGGACAGGTCGCGCAGTACTGGCCGCGGAACGTCGGCGCCTGGTAGATCAGGCAGCACACCGGCCGCCGCTTCCACACCACGGGCCGCCCCCGGTGCGTGAACTCCAGCCACGCCGGATCGTGCCGCAGCGGCGGCTCCGCCAGCGCCAGCAGCGCGTCCGCCTCCGCCCGCCCGGCTCGGTCGTCGCCGGTCGCCCGCCCCGCCAACAGCAGGTACGTCGCCAGCCGGTCACCCGCGTCCGCCCACAGCGCCCGTCGCCCTCGCCGGGTGCTCGCCGCCACGACCTCCAGCAGTGGTACGAGCACCGCCCGGTACCCGTCGACCGCGACCCGCCGCAGCTCGTCCACACTCGCGACGGCGGTGACCTCCGGGCCGGCGAGCGGATCGTCGTCCAGCACGGTCAGCCCGACCCGGCCCACCGCGAGCGCGTCCACGCCGGTGAAGCTCGGCCGCAGCCACAGCTCGCCGGGCTCCGGCACCGGCACCCGCCGCTCCGTCAACAGCGCACCGGTGAGCGGAGCCGCCAGCCCCACACACGGAGCTGGCGAACAGCGCCGCCGCCACCGTGTCCGGCGCTCCGGGTGCGGCTTGGCGCACGTACCCAAGGAGGCGCTTCAGTCCCTCTGGGGTGACCGCCGTGAGGTACGGCACCCAGCCCGGCCCCTCCGGGGGTCCGACCCGGATCCCGAAGTGGCCGGTGACGGCGGCACCCCGGAGGAGCACCCGCTGCGCTTCGCTCACCCCGTGACGCCGGCAGGCTCGGCCGGCACGCTCACCGGGCGCGCCAGCAGGTACGTCAACGCGAAGATCGTCGTGGCCAGCAGCACATGTGGGAACAATCCGCTGATCCACCACACCACGAACACCTCAGGAAGTCTCGTCAGTGTGACGCCGGATCCCTGAGCACCCACGACCACCGCGGCAAACCCGCCCGGCACCGCCGCCCATGCGGCAGCGCTGCCGCCGAACTGGCCGCGCACCAACTGGACGCCCACCATGACCAGTGGGAGCAGCGCGCCCCAGTAGATCAGTCCGAGCAGCTCCGAGCTGGCCCACATGCCGAACATCGGACTCCGCAGCGGAGTCGCCACTGTCAGCGCGACCGAGAATCCCACGATCGTCAGACCAGCGACGCAGGCCGCAGACACGACGGGCGAGACCAACGGCATCGCGAACCGGCGACCCAGCCAATACCCGACGAGGCCCACGGCGAGCGCGCAGAGCAACGCTGCCACCGGCCCGAGGTCGACCGGCGGCGCCGCGCTTGCGATCGCGTTCCGATCCGTGACGCCCTCCGGGACGCCGTAGCCGAGTCTCCAGCCCAGCTCCGCCGCCACCAGCGCGACGCCGACCACCATCGCGGCGATCACCGACGGCGCCAGCACCAGGCCGACCATCGTCTTCCAGTTCTTTCGCATCGCGTACCCCCATGTGGTCGGTTGTTGCTCTGGTCCTCTTGCGCAGGCGAGGCTCAGTGCAAAGCCGAGGCTTCGCCAAGCGCGTCGTGCGGTGGTGCTTCGCGGGTCGTGGGCGATCATGTACAGCTCGGCCGCCCACTCTCGGGCCAGCTCGTCCCGCTGGTATGTGGGCCACCGCCCCACCGCCGTATGCAGCGCGGCGGTGACGACCAGCCGGGCCGGTGCGGGAAGCGGCCGCGTCATGCCGGTAC
>JBOGDG010000031.1:0-13248 GCA_050701655.1 Micromonosporaceae bacterium | reverse complement strand
CATTGCGCCGAGGGCGCCGATGAACACCCCGGGCATCCCTCGCCTCACGTTCGTCGTCGACGCCGTCGACGACGTCCTCGACCGCCTGCGCGCCCACGGCGCCGAACTCGTGGGCGGGGTGGCGCAGTACGGGGACATCTACCGGTACTGCTACGTCCGCGGCCCCGACGGCATCATCATCGGGCTGGTCGAGGAGCTCCACTGAACGACACTCCGAGCATCGGCATCATCGCGTGACGGCCCCCGCTCGGTAGGCCGCGATGGCGGCCTGCAAGTCCGCGACGCCGCCCGCCGAGGAGAACCTGCCCACCGCCGAGATGGCCGCGACCGTCTGGGCCCGCGTGCACGCCGAGCCGTGCGCACACGACGGGACAAGCCTCAGCCGCTTGAAGTCCGCGATCGCCGCCCGCTGGTATGCCGGATAGTCGGCGGGGTCCGCGTCGCTGCGAGCGGGGATGGACCCCTTCCTGGTGTTGAACGCCACACCCAAGGCGACAGCGACGGCGGGTGCCAGTGCAAGCCCTCGAGACTCGATGCCTCCACCGCTCATAGCGCTGCCCTGGCGTCGGTCCCCGAACAGGCACACGGCGTACAGCTCGTGCTCGCCAGACTCGTCGACCCCACCCATTTCCAACCCCTATGACAGACTTCCCTGTCACAACGGGCGACAGGGACTCCTGTCAAGGCTTGATCGGGCCGGTGCCCGGCAATAGTGAGAAAACGGATAACGCGGTTTCCCAGCAAAGGCAGGCGATGCAATCACCGAACCCCTCCCCGTTCACCCGCCAGCCGGTTGGAACAGCTCGACTACGTTGCCGGACGGATCTTCCAACAAGATCTGTTGACCGCCTGGACCGGCGACAATGTCGTTTCGGAACGTGAGGCCCGCGGCACGCAACTGGTCTACCTCGGCACCGATATCGCTCACGATGAGATGGATACGATTCCATCCCCCCGGCGCAGGCTTGGTGCCGTCTGGCATCGGTCGACCTGCCGAGCTGGTTGGCCCGCTCAGCAAGAGCCGTAGTTTGCCGCGTACGACGTCGGCGAACGCCGGCGCCGCGCTCATCCTGAGGGTGAACCCGAGGTGCTGGGTGTAGAAGTCGGTCGCAGCATCGACGTCGTCGACCATGTATCGGACGCTGACCAGGTCCGCCAAGTTGTCGGACATTTCTAGAACCCCTCCGAACTCGTTCGGGTTTGTTCGATCGCGTAAAGCAGGAACTGGATACGCGTGTTCAGTTCGTCCGCAGTGCGGACGAACGCTGGGTAACTGTGTTCGTTGGCCGCTGCTTCGGCCGCCGGATCGGGGATGCTCCAATGCGCCACCGCGGGAGGTCCGGGGAAGTCCGGACATACTTCCCGTACGCGGTCACAAAGGCTGATCACGTGGTCGAATCGCTGCTCGACGAACTCACTCAGATGCTTGGAGTAACGACCACTGATGTCGATGCCCCGTTCGCGCATCACGCGCACTGCGTTGGGGTGCAGGGCCTTGGGGTGACTACCGGCACTGACGACTTCGACCCGAGCGCCGCCCAGCTGCTCCAAGATCGCCTCGGCCATCTGGGACCGAGAGCTGTTGCCGGTGCACAAGAACAGCACGCGGACGGGTGGCCGTCGACCAGGACCGCCCGCTGGCGGTGGCACCGCCGCCGGGACCAGCCGTAGGCCGGGGTGAAGCGCAGCACCAGCTTCGGCAAGCCGTTCGCGACACGCAGCCAGGTCGAGGCTGTAGTAGGCGTCACGTTTGTCAGCCGAGCTACGCCGCATGGTCACCAGCCCGCCTCCGCGCAATTGGCGGAGATGGTAGGACGTCAGGCTCTGCCGCTGGCCAACCAGGGCCGTCAGCTCGCGGACCTGCCGGTCGCTGCGCGCCAGCTCACTCAGCAACTGCCACCGCACAGGGTGACCGGTCAGACGCAGGAAACCGGGCGGTGTTGCCGGCGCGTCTGGGGAGATGGTGGAACGCATCCTGCAACGATACATCAATCCGGATAGATCAATCAAACTGGCTTGCTTTATTGCAGCACCAAGGCCGTGCGAGACCCGGTCCCCGGATATGCCGTGGCAAGTAACGACTTGACCCCCTCCGTCCGATGTACTGCAAACAGGAGGAGGTCTCATGTTCGGTCGCCACAGCCTTCGTGCACTCGTCATCTCGGGACTTGCCGGTGGGCTTCTGCTGTTCGGCCCGGCGTACGGGGCGGTCGCCCATGAGGAACGCCCGGCGGAGTTCCCGGACGGCTCAGGTACGGTCCCCACGTACCGCGAGTATCCGGCTCCCCACCGGCTCGTGGTCTGCCGGCCGGACTCCAAGCAGCGCATCTCCCAATACACCGGCGCAGTACGGGCACGCAACGAGGCGCTGCTCGCCGAGTGCGAGTATTCGTCCATTCAGGACGCCGTCAACGCGGTGAGCGTCGCGCAGTCCACGATCTACGTACTCCCGGGGGTCTACAACGAGGCCAAGTGGGCGGACCAGCCGCCGACGCCGTACTGCGCCAACCTCGAGACCAGCTCGGACGACCCGCTGACGGCCTCGCAGTACATCGGCACGCTGTCCGGCCCGGACGCGGCGCCCGCCGCCGAAGAGGACGGCAGCCAGACCGTGGCGATCTCGTACGCCGACCAGCTCAGGTGCCCGCACAACCTCAACCTGATCGCGATCCTGGGTGACCGTTCCCCCGACGACGACAGCATCGAGTGCGACAGCCAGTGGTGCGGACTGCAGATCGAGGGCACCGGACGTACCCCCGCTGATGTGGTGATCGACAACCGCTTCCGCAAGTTGAACGCGATCCGGGCCGACCGGGCCGACGGTGTCTACTTCCGCAACTTCACCGTGCAGCAGGCCGAGTTCAACAGCCTGTACGTCCTCGAGACCGACGGCTTCGTCGCCGAGCACATGATCGCGCGCGCCAACGACGAGTACGGCATCCTCGCCTTCGCCTCCGATCACGGCCTCATCCAGCACGTGGACGGCTACTACAACGGCGACTCCGCGATCTACCCCGGCTCCGCATCGGACCTCAACGCCGACAACACCGACTTCACCCCGGTCCGGTACGCCGTCGAGATCCGCGACAACCACATGCACCACAACGCGCTCGGCTACTCCGGCACCGCCGGCAACTCCGTGTACGCGCACCACAACAAGATCCACCACAACGGCGTCGGTATGGCGACCGACAGCGTCTTCCCCGGTCACCCCGGCCTGCCGCAGGACCACGCCCGGTTCAGCCACAACGACGTGTGGTCGAACAACGTCAACTACTACGAGAACGTGTTCGACGGCAGGTGCGACAAGCCGATGGCGGAGCGCGACTACCTCGGCGGCGTGGTCTGCCCGGTGATCGCGATGCCGGTCGGCACCGGCATCCTCATCGCCGGCGGCAACTACAACTCCGTCGACCACAACCGGATCTACGACAACTGGCGGTACGGCACGATGCAGTTCTGGGTGCCCGCGCCGATCCGGGACGACTACGACCCCAACCACCTGTACGACACGTCCCACCACAACCACTACGTCGGCAACACGCTCGGGTTCGCGCCGGACGGCACCCGGCACCACAACGGCCTGGACTTCTGGTGGGACGACGAAGGCGCCGGCAACTGCTGGGAAGGCAACGTCTCCTCGTACGGTCTGCCGACGTCGAACTCGACGCTGCCGCGACCGTCGTGTGAGACCGGCGGTTCGGTGTTCACGCCGGGGATGCCGGTCAAGGACGCCGGCTTCGTCACCTGCACCCAGTACAACCGAGCGGATCCGGTCTGGCGCCAGCCGCCCGGCTGCGAATGGCTGACCACCCCGGAGCGGCCCGGCGCGTCGCGCCTCACCAACGCGGCGCTCCCCCACTCCCCCGTGAACGGCGCCGGTGCGCTGCTCCCCGGTCTGCTGGCGCTCGCCTCCCTGATCACGGGGTACGCCATCCAGCGCCGTCACCGCCGCCCGGCCCGGCTGTGAGCGAGCTTGCGAGCGAATGGCTGGCACAGTGCCCGCGCGAAGCGCCGGCCGAGCGAAGCGAGGGCGTGCACCAGTGAGCCGATGCCGTCGGATGGCACATCCATGACCCGGAGCCGACCGGGCGCTAAGGCAAGGCTCTGGCGGCGGCGCGTCGTCGCCGTACTGGTGGTGTGTGCCGTGGGGCTCGGCGGTGCGGTGCTGCTCGCCGGGTCGCAGCCGGTACGGGCGGTCGGTGACGCCGAGGTGAGCGGCACCGCCGCCGCGGCCCGGTTCCAGATCGGCGGGATGACCGTACGGCAGGTGCGGTACGCCGACCGGCGGCAGCTGGCGTACTCGTTCAGCGTTGCGAACACCGGCGCGGTGCCGCTGTGGCTGACCGCCGCCCCGCCCGGCTCGGCGGCGCCGACCCTGTTGCGGCTGGACAGCGTGGAGTTCGATCCGCCCCGGCTGGACCCGTACGGCCGTTCCCGGGTGACGCTGCGGGTACTGATGACCAACTGCGAATACCTGTCCGCCAGGGCGGGCAGCGTGCTGGCGGCGGTACGGCTGACCGTACGGGTGCTGGGTCTCGTGCCCCGTACGGTCAGCGTGACGTTGCCGGAGCAGCTGCGGATCGGCTCACCACGCGAGGTGTCCTGCCCGCGGGCCACCTCGCGCAGCCGCCCACCCGGCTAGCGCCGGCACTCGGCGGTCAGCCGCAGGGCGGTCACCAGAGGAGCGGTCAGGCGTAGGGCGGGCCGAGTTTGCCGGCGACCTGGCCCAGGGCTTCGCCGAGCACCTGGAACTCGTCCTTGCCGACCAGGTCGACCAGGTGTTCCCGTACCCCGCGAACGTGCGTGTGTGAGGCCTCTTCCAGGCGCCGGAAACCGTCGTCCGTGAGCACCGCGAACACTCCCCGCCGATCGTCCGGACAGGTGTCGCGGATGACCAGCTGCTCGCGCTCCAGCCGGGACACGGTGTGCGAGAGCCGACTGCGGGACTGGTGCGCCGACTCGGCCAGCTCCGCCATCCGGATCCGGCGCTCGGGCACCTCCGAGAGGCGTACCAGGATCTCGTACTCCGGCATCGAAAGTCCGTGGGCCTCGCGCAGCTCACGGTCGAGCCGTTCGAACAGTCGGAGGCTGCCGGCGAGGTAAGCCCGCCACGAGCGCTGCTCCGACTCGTCGAGCCACCGCGTTGTCACGTAGGTCACCCTATCCTGGGAATTAGTTGACGGTTCAATCAGTTCCTGCTTAGCGTACCAGTTGAGCATTCAAGCATCTGCCGAGACCCAGTGAGGGATTGACATGACCGCAGCGACCAGCACCGTCCTGCCGGAACTGACCACGGGCACCTGGAACATCGACCCCGGACACTCCGACGTGGGCTTCACCGTCCGCCACCTGATGAGCAAGGTGCGGGGCAGCTTCAGCGAGTTCTCGGGCCAGGTCACCATCGCCGACGAGCTCACCGCGTCGTCGGCCACCGCCGAGATCACCATCGGTTCGGTGGACACCCGCAACGAGCAGCGTGACGGCCACCTGCGTTCCGCCGAGATCCTGGACGCCGAGCGGTACCCCGTGATGACCTTCCAGGCCACCGGCGTACGCGCCGACGGCACCGACTACGTGGTCACCGGCGACCTGACGATCAGGGACGTGACCCGTCCGGTCGAGCTCGCCGTGGAGTTCAACGGCGTCGGCACCGACCCGTGGGGTGGCACCCGCGCCGGCTTCTCCGCCCGTACCCAGCTCAGCCGCAAGGACTTCGGGATCGACTTCAACATCCCCCTCGAGGGCGACAAGGTGCTGCTGGGCGACAAGATCGACATCAACCTGGAGATCCAGGCGGTACACCAGGCCTGAAAACCTGACCCATATGTACGACGTGGGATGGTTCGTGCGTGAACCACCCCACGTCGTCGTACCCACGGTGACCTGCTAACCGTGCCCAAGGGGGCTACAGTCGCCCAGGGCACATCTACTGCTCCGCGTCACGCACGCGGACATCACCGCGGGAGGGGAACGCCGTGCGACGCCGCCGCGACGCCGTCACTGTGCGCTCCCACCGACGAGGTGGCCGGCGCCGCAAACTCGTGCTGGCGCCGTGGATCGTGATCACCACGGTCTCCGTGCTGCTGCTGTCGGGGGTCTCTGCCGGGTACGCCTGGCTCGCCACCCGAGGCTGCTCCGGTACGCCGCAGCAGACCACGATCGTCTCCTCCCCCACCCTCGCCCGGATCCTCGACAACCTGGGACGCCGCTGGGCCGAGACCTCGCCGTCGGTGAACGAACGGTGCGTCTCGATCAAGGTGGTCAGTAAGAACTCCGCCGCAGTCGCCCAGGTGCTCGGCCCCGCGTGGAATCCCCGGCGGGACGGGCCACACCCTCACGTCTGGATCCCGGATTCCACCGCGTGGCTGAAGCTGGCGTCGGCCCGGGAAGAGGCGGCGCGGCTGATCCCGGACCGGCAGCCCAGCCTGGCCCGTACCCCGACGGTGATCGGGATGCCGATGCCGATGGCGAAGGCGCTGGGCTGGCCGGACGCGAAGCTGAGCTGGAAGCGGCTCGGCACCGAGCTGGTCGCCGGTGGAGCGAAACAGGAATGGGCCAGGCACGGCCATCCCGAGTGGGGCGAGTTCAAGATCGGCATGATGAACCCGGTCACCTCCACCGCCGGCCTGCATGCCCTGATGGGCATCGCCGACCAGGACGACGACGGCCGGATCACCGACGCGGAGCGGCAGACGCTGGTCGGGTTGAGCCGCACCATGAAGTTGTACGCCGAAGACCCGTCGAAGGTCGTCGGTGAGCTCGCCAAGCGGGACCCCGAAGGCGAGAAGAAAGTGCTGCCGTACCTGTCGGCGTTCCCGATCCTGGAACACGAGGTACGCGCGTACAACGACGCGAATCCCCGGGTGCCGCTGGCGGCGGTGTACCCCACCGACGGCACCGCCGACGCGGACTACCCGTACCTCACCCTGGACGCGGCCTGGTCCAAGGGCGTCCACAAGCAGACCGCGCGCCAGTTCCTGGAGTTCCTGCGCGGGCCCGAGGGTCGGCAGGCGTTCCAGGACAACTTCTTCCGGGACCCGAACCGCACCGCCGGCAAGGACCTGACCGAGGCGTACGGGACGCGGCCGAAGCTGGACACCCTGCCCCGGGCGGTGCTGGTGCCCGACTCGGTGAGCCTGACCGTGGCGAGCTGGATCGCGTCGAACCGCCCCACGAACGTGCTGTTCGTGCTCGACGTCAGCGCGTCGATGAGCAAACCGGTGCGCGGCACCTCCGACGACCGTACGGCGATCGTACGGGCCGCGGCTGCGCGCGCCGTGGGGTTGCTCAGCGACAAGGCGAAGGCGGGACTGTGGGCGTACTCGTCGCGGCTCGACGGCGACCGGCACCATCTCGAGCTGGCCTCGCTGGGGCCGCTGAACCAGGACCTCGGCGGCGCCACCCGCCGCGAGGTGCTGCGGGACGAGCTGGACGAGCTGACCAGCGGCGGCGCCGACGCGTCCAGCACGTACGACATCGCCAGCGACGCGTACACATACCTGCTCGACCACTACACGCCGAACGCCGCGAACCTGGTCGTGCTGATCTCCGACGGCAAGGACTCCGGCTCCCGGCTGGCGCTGCGGGAAGTGACCGCGAAGCTCGCCGCGAAGGAGAGCTCGAAGCGGCCGGTGCACCTGATCACCATCGGGTACGGCGCCGACGCCGACATGACCTCGCTGGAGAAGCTCGCCGGTGCCGCTGCCGGGCGTTCGTACCACGCCCAGTTCGAGACGGACATCAACTCGCTGCTGATCACCGCTATGTTCAACGCGTAGCGACAGCTCGACGCGGCCGGCGCCCGGGCGCCGCTGCTCAGCGGGTGACGGCCGCGGCTGGCGCCGGGGTGGTGGCCAGCGCCGCCAGCAGCGGCTCCGCCTTCGCCGCCGCCTCCGCCACCTCGCTGGCCGGGTCGCTGTCCCAGGTGATGCCGCCCCCGGCCCACAGGTGCACCGTCCCGGCGTCGAAGGCCACGGTACGGATCGTCAGCCCGAGGTCGATCCGGTACGGGGTGATGTAGCCGACGGCGGCCATGCTCGGCCCGCGTCCGACCGGCTCCAAGGCGGCGATCTGGTCGATCGCCGCCAGCTTCGGCGCCCCGGTCACCGAGCCGCCCGGGCACAGCGCCGCCAACAGCTCGCCGATCCCGACGCTCGGCGCGAGCTGGGCTTCCACGATCGACTCCGCCTGCCACAGGTCACACCAGCGCCGGATCGCGAACAGCTCGGTTACCCGTACGGATCCGGTGCGCGCGACCCGCGACAGGTCGTTGCGTTCCAGATCCACGATCATCACGTGCTCGGCGCGTTCCTTGGCGGAGGCGAGCAGCTCGGCACGGCCGAGCGCGGTGGCCGTACGGGTGCCTTTGATCGGTCTGGTTTCGACCCGCCCGCCGGCCACCGTGACCAGCGCTTCCGGGGACGCACAGCCCACCGCCCAGCCGTCGCCGGAGACCGCACCGGCGTACCGGGCGCCGGGCAGCCCCGCGATGCCGGCTAGCGCATCGGACACCTCCCCCTGGTACGCCGCACTCCAGTGGCCGACCACGTTGACCTGGTAGACGTCGCCGCGGCCGATCGCGCGGCGTACCTCCCGGATCGCCGACTCGTGCTGCGCGGTGCTCCAGGACGGCCGCCAGGGGCCGAGTCGCAGTGGCCGCCAGAGCCGCGGCGCCGGCGGGCCGGCGTGCTCGTACACCACGATCGCGATGTCGGGGACTCCTGGAGCGGGGCTGACGGGACCGGCCCGGCGGCCGGCCAGCAGGTTGCAGGCCGCGGCGGAGAGCAGTACGGCGGCGCCGCAGACGCTGCCCACCGCGGTCGGATCGCACTCCCCCACCGGCATTCCGGCGAGCTCCGTGGCGGGAAGGCCGTGCGCGGCGAGCTGCCGGGCGAGCAGCTCGGCGGGATCGCCGGGCGAGCCGATCCACCATTCGAAGCGGGACCGTTCCCGTACCCGCCCCCGGCACCCGGGCGGCTGACCCGGGAACCCGATGGCTACAGAACGGTTACGATCGTAGGTAGTTTTCATCCGAATGGACGATTTCGGTCGTTACTCACGGCGTGGGGGCTCGTTCAACTTGATAGCGCGCGTCACTATGGCGTGTAGCGGTGTGTGGATCCGAGCACACCCTAGCCCCGGAGACCCACTGATGTGTCAGCACCACCCCGCCTGCCCCGACGCCGGCGCTCCTGACCGGGAGGCCGCACGGGTCGTCGCGGCCCACCCCGAACAGGGCTGGAGCCGACTCTGCAACGGCGTCATCACCTTCGAAGACACCGGCGAGCTGCTGCCAGACGGCAGCTCCATCCCACCCCACCGCGGCCCCGCCGTACACTGCGGCTCGGCTGCCTGACCCGCTGATCCGGCCCGGGCGCCGCCCGGGCCGCAGCCCCGCCGCCGACACGGTCACTCGAAAGCGTCCGGCGGCGGGCACGCGCACACCAGGTTGCGGTCGCCGTACGCGCCGTCGATCCGCCGTACCGGCGGCCAGTACTTCGCCGCGGTGTCACCCGTCGGGTACGCCGCGAGCCGCCGGGAGTACGGGTACCCCCACTCATCCGAGGTGACCAGCTGCGCGGTGTGCGGCGCCTGCGCGAGCGGGCTCGCGTCGTGGCTCCACTCCCCCGTCGCCACCTTCTCGATCTCGCCCCGGATCGCGATCATCGCGTCGCAGAACCGGTCCAGCTCGGTGAGGTCTTCGCTCTCGGTCGGCTCCACCATCAGCGTGCCGGCGACCGGGAACGACATCGTGGGGGCGTGGAAGCCGTGGTCGATCAGCCGCTTCGCCACGTCGTCGACGGTGACGCCGGTCTGCTTGGTGATGCCGCGCAGATCCAGAATGCACTCGTGCGCGACGAGCCCCTTGTTACCGCTGTAGAGCACCGGGTAGTGCGCCCTTAGGCGGGCGGCGACGTAGTTGGCGGCCAGCACCGCCGTACCGGTGGCCTGGGTCAGCCCGTCCGGGCCCATCATCCGCAGGTACGCCCACGAGATCGGCAGGATGCCCGCAGAGCCGTACGGCGCCGCTGAGACCGGCCCCACGGGGGTGTTGCCGTTCGCCGGGTGCCCCGGCAGGAACTCGGCCAGATGAGCCCGTACGCCGACCGGCCCGACACCGGGGCCGCCTCCACCGTGCGGGATGCAGAACGTCTTGTGCAGGTTGAGGTGCGACACGTCGGCGCCGAACTCGCCGGGCTTGGCGTAGCCGAGCAGCGCGTTGAGGTTGGCTCCGTCGACGTACACCTGTCCGCCGGCCTCGTGCACCTTCTCGCACAGCTCGGTGATGCCGCTCTCGTACACCCCGTGGGTGGACGGGTAGGTCACCATGATCGCGGCGACCTTGCCGGCGTGCGCGTCGAGCTTGGCGACCAGGTCGGAGATGTCGACGTTGCCGTACTCGTCGCAGCCGACCACCACCACCCGCATCCCCGCCATCACGGCGCTGGCGGCGTTGGTGCCGTGGGCGCTGGAAGGGATCAGGCACACGTCGCGCTCGGTGTCGCCGCGGCTGGTGTGGTACGCCCGGATCGCCAGCAGCCCCGCCAGCTCGCCCTGGGAGCCGGCGTTGGGTTGCAGGCTCACCGCGTCGTACCCGGTGGCGGCGGCGAGCCACTGCTCCAGGTCAGCGATCAGCTGGGCGTACCCGGTGGTCTGGTCCACCGGGGCGTACGGGTGGATGTTGGCGAACTCGGGCCAGGTCACCGGCTCCATCTCGGCGGTGGCGTTCAGCTTCATCGTGCAGGACCCGAGCGGGATCATGCCCCGGTCGAGTGCGTAGTCCTTGTCGGCCAACCGCCGCAGGTAGCGCAGCATCGAAGTCTCGGAGCGGTGGGTGTTGAACACCTCGTGGCTGAGGAACTCGGTGGTACGCCGCAGCGCCGCCGGTAGCGCGTCGGGGGCGTCGTCCTGCAGCTCCGCGACCCCGTGGGTGGCGACCCCGAAGGCGCGCAGTACGGAGATCACCTCGCCGATCAGGGTGGTCTCGTCACACGCCACCGCGACGGTGTCGGCGTCGACCGGGTGCAGGTTGATGCCGGCATCGCGGGCGGCGGCCACCACCGCGGCGGCCTTGCCGGGGACGCGCGCCCGTACCGTGTCGAAGAAGTGCTCGTGCACCAGGTCGATGCCGGCGCTGCGCAGCCCGGCCGCCAGCGCGGCGGCCATCCGGTGGGTGTGCCAGGCGATCTGCCGCAGCCCGTCCGGTCCGTGGTAGACGGCGTACATGCTCGCCATCACCGCGAGCAGCACCTGCGCGGTGCAGATGTTGCTGGTGGCACGGTCGCGGCGGATGTGCTGCTCGCGGGTCTGCAACGCCAGCCGGTACGCCTTCGCGCCGGCCGCGTCCTTCGACACGCCCACCAGTCGGCCCGGCAGCATCCGCTCCAGCCCGGTGCGTACCGCCATGTAGCCGGCGTGCGGACCACCGAAGCCCATCGGTACGCCGAACCGCTGCGCCGAACCGACCGCGATGTCGGCGCCCGCCTCGCCCGGGGCACGCAGCAGACACAGCCCGAGCAGATCGGCGGCGACCGCGACCAGCGCGCCGGCGGCGTGCGCCCGCTCCACGATGCCGGCGTGGTCGACCACGTGACCGGAGGAGCCCGGGTACTGCACCAGTACGCCGAAGTAGTCGCCGGCGCCGTCCGGCAGCTGACCCGTACTCAGGTCAACGGTTTTCACCTCGATACCGAGCGGCTCGGCGCGGGTGCCGATCACCGCGATGGTCTGCGGATGCGCGTCCGCGTCGACCAGGAACACGTCGCTCTTGACCTTGCTGGCTCGCCGAGCGAGGGTCATCGCCTCCGCGGCGGCGGTCGCCTCGTCGAGCAGGCTGGCATTCGCCACCGCGAGCCCGGTCAGGTCGGAGACCACGGTCTGGAAGTTCAGCAGCGCTTCGAGGCGGCCCTGGCTGATCTCCGGCTGGTACGGGGTGTACGCGGTGTACCAGGCCGGATTCTCCAGCACGTTGCGCAGGATCACCGGCGGGGTGTGGGTGCCGTGGTAGCCCAGGCCGATCATCTGCACCATCACCCGGTTGCGGGCGGCGAGGGCTCGCAGCTCCCCGATCGCCTCCGCCTCGCTCGCCGCGCCGGGCAGGCCGAGCGGGGTGTAAGTACGGATCGCCTCCGGGATCGCCGCGTCCATCAGCTCCTCGACGGAGGTGTAGCCGACGGTCTCCAGCATCCGCCGATGGTCGTCCAGCGACGGCCCGATGTGGCGGCGGGCGAACGGCACCGGCGGACCGGGGTCGGTCGCGCCGGTGGTCTCTACAGTTGGCCGGTCAGTCATGACAGCTCCAGGACTCTGCTCCGGGATCGGGTGCCGCTGCACCCAAGGCTTGAGCGGTCCTCCCCCTCTGTCGTCAGACCCGGGTACGTTCCCCAACGGCCCGCGCTGCGCTTCAGAGGCGCCTGCCCGTACGGTCCTTTTGCCTGAGAGGTTCCGGGGAGGGTTTGCACCTTCGGCGCCCCCCGGTTGGTTACCGGGTGGTCTCTCCCGCACGGATAGCCGGCTACCGGCAACGCTACCAGGGGGTCGCCGCCGACCCGCACCCCGATCATCGCGTGACTCCGCTCTCACCAGCGGGGACACAAACCTACGGTCCCGTAACCTAGGCGGCGTGAGCGTGCAGACGATCGAACCCGGACCCGCGCCCGCCGTCGACCCCCGCCCCCGGATGCGGGGCTGGCTCCACCTGTACGGCCTGATCGTCGCGGTGATCTCCTCGGCGGTGCTGATCCCCCTGGCGGCGCTGGTCAGCGGCACCGCCGCGTTGGCCGCGGTGGTGTACTCGCTCGGCGTGTCGACGTGTTTCGGCGTCAGCGCGCTCTACCACCGCCGATTCTGGGGGCCGCGTGGCTACGCGGTGATGCGCCGTCTGGACCACGCCGCGATCTTCCTGCTGATCGCCGGTACGTACACCCCGTACTGCCTGCTACTGCTCCGCGCCGGCACCGCCGCCGTACTGCTGACGATCGTGTGGGGCGGCGCCGCCGCGGGGATCCTGCTGCAGCTCGGGTGGCCACACGCGCCGCGCTGGCTGTCGGTGCCGATCTACATCGCGCTCGGCTGGACCGCGGTGGCGGTGCTCCCCGACGTACTCGCGCGGGGCGGCGTGACAGTGCTGGTGCTGCTGCTGGTGGGCGGCGCCGCGTACAGCCTGGGGGCGCTGTGCTACGCGGCGAAGTGGCCGAACCCGTGGCCCCGCGTGTTCGCGCACCACGAGATCTTCCACGCCTGCAC
>JBOGDG010000030.1:0-13400 GCA_050701655.1 Micromonosporaceae bacterium | reverse complement strand
CCGGTGATCAGGTGTACGCCAGGAGCCTGGACTGGAACGCGAACCTCGCCACCGGCGGCGCCGCCACCATCGGGTTCAACGGCTCGTACGCCGGCAGCAACCCGGAGCCGTCGCAGTTCACGCTCAATGGCGTCGCCTGCACTTCTTGACACGGCCGTGCGGTTGTGGTCAGGTTCATGGGAGCGCTCCCACATGCTTTCTGAAACCTGACCACAACGCATCGGTGACGACCTGAGAGGGGTCCGAGATGAACGCTTCCCCGTGGCGCCGCAGACGCCTGGCGGCGGTCGGCGTGGCCGCCGTGACGGCGCTCGCCGTAGCTACTGGCTGCTCGGCGTCCAACAGCGAGGCCGGCGGCAAGATCACCCTGACCGTCGACGTCTTCGGCAACTTCGGCTACTCCGAGGCCGGGCTGTACAAGGAGTTCGAGAAGAGCCACCCCAACATCAAGATCAAAGAGCGCGGCACCGGGATGGAGCTGTCCGACTACGACGACCGGCTCACCCAGTGGCTGGCCGCGGGCAGCGGCGCGGGCGACGTGGTGTCCCTCGAGGAGGGCATCCTGATCCGGTTCAAGGCGCAGCCGAAGAACTTCGTCAACCTCTTCGAGCACGGCGCGGACAAGCTGCAGGGCAACTTCCTGACCTGGAAGTGGCAGCAGGGCCTCTCCGCCGACGGCACCCAGCTGATCGGGCTCGGCACCGACGTCGGCAGCCTCGCGATGTGTTACCGGCCGGACCTGTTCGAGCAGGCGGGGCTGCCGACCGACCGGGAGCAGGTCGGCAAGCTCTGGCCCACCTGGGACAAGTACGTCGCCACCGGCGAGAAGTTCGCCGCCGCCGGGAAGGCCGGCAAGGTGAAGGCCAAGTTCCTGGACTCGGCGACGAACACGTACAACGCGATCCTGATGCAGCACGCCGGCCAGTCGACCAACCAGACGTACTTCAACCAGGAGAACGAGTTCGTCATGGCGTCGAACCCGGCCGTCAAGCAGGCCTGGGAGACCACGCTGAAGATGGTCGACAGCGGGCTGTCGGCGAATCTGCGGTCGTTCTCCGACCAGTGGAACACTGGCTTCAAGTCCGGGGCGTTCGCCACCATCGCCTGCCCCGCCTGGATGCTCGGCTACATCCAGGGCCAGGCCGGCGACGCCGGCAAGGGCAAGTGGGATGTGGCCACGATCCCCGGCGGCGGCGGCAACTGGGGCGGTTCGTTCCTCGCCGTACCGAAGCAGAGCAAGCACCCCAAGGAGGCCGCCGAGCTGGTGAAGTTCCTGACCAGCCCGGAGAGCCAGCTCAAGGTGTTCCAGGCGCTGAACAACCTGCCCTCCTCGCCGAAGGCACTGGACAGCCCGGAGCTGAAGGACTTCACCAACGAGTACTTCAACAACGCCCCGGTCGGCGTGATCTTCGGCGCCGGCGCCAGGGAACTCGCGCCGGTCTACCTCGGCCCGAAGAACCAGCCGGTACGCGACGAGGTGGAGAACGCGCTCCGCGCGGTGGAGCAGGGTCAGCTCGCGCCCGGCAAGGCGTGGGACACCGCCGTCGCCAACGGCGGCAAGGTCGCGAGTTGACGGGGAGCACGTCGTGACCGTGCTGGAGACCCGGCCGACCCCCACCAGGCCCCGTCCGGCGCCACCGCGGCGCCGGGCGAGGGCATGGCGGGCCCGAGTCGACGTCAACGGCTCGCCGTACCTGTACGTGGCGCCGTTCTTCGTACTCTTCGCCGTGTTCGGGCTGTTCCCGCTCGGCTACACGTTCTGGGTCTCGCTGCACGACTGGGAGATCGTCGGCGAGCGGAAGTACATCGGCCTCGGCAACTACGCCGAGCTGCTGGTCGACGACCGGTTCTGGAACGCGGTCTACAACACCCTCGGGATGTTCGTGATCGCGACCGTGCCGCAGTTGACGATGGCGCTGCTGATCGCGCACGTACTCAACCGTCAGCTGCGGGCCCGTACGTTCCTGCGGATGGCGATCGTGGTGCCCAGCATCACCTCGGTCGCCGCCATCGCGATCGTCTTCAACCAGCTGTACGCCCGCGACTTCGGGATGGTCAACTGGCTGATCGGGCTGGTCGGCGCCGAGCCGATCGACTGGCAGGCACACCGCTGGTCGGCCTGGATCGCGATCGCCACCATCGTCGACTGGCGGTGGACCGGCTACAACGCGATCATCTACCTCGCCGCGATGCAGGCGATCCCGCGCCAGCTGTACGAGGCGGCGGCGATCGACGGCGCCGGCGCGTGGCGGCAGTTCCGGAGCATCACGGTGCCCTCGTTGCGCCCCACGATCATCTTCACCGTGATCATCTCGACCATCGGCGGGCTGCAGCTGTTCACCGAGCCGCTGCTGTTCGGCAGCGCGGGGGACATGACCGGTGGCTCGCTGCGGCAGTTCCAGACCATCGGCATGTACATGTTCGAGAACGCGTTCCGGCTCTTCGAGTACGGCTACGGCTCCGCGGTGGCCTGGATGCTCTTCCTGCTGATCCTCATCGGATCGCTGCTCAACGTACTCATCGTCCGCCGCATCGGCACGAGCTAGGAGAGCGACGTGGCTTCGTACCAACCGAAAGCGCCGCGGCTGTGGCAGACGAGTCCGCTGACCTACGGCGCGCTCGTGGTCGCCGTGGTGCTGTCGATCTTCCCGATCTACTGGATGTTCGTGGTCGCCACCCACACCAACGACGTGGTGGGCCAGAGCCCGCCGCCGCTGCTGCCCGGCGGCCACATCGGCGAGAACATGCTGCGGCTGCTCGCCAACGACAACGCCAACTTCGCGATCGGGCTGGCCAACTCCGTGATCGCCTCGGCGGCGGTGACGGTGTCGGTGGTGTTCTTCTCCACGCTCGCCGGCTTCGCCTTCGCCAAGCTGCGGTTCCGCGGCCAGAACGCGATGCTGATGCTGATCATCGCCACCATGATGATCCCGGTACAGCTCGGGATCATTCCGCTCTACATGCTGATGAGCAAGCTGGGCTGGGTCGGTCAGCTGCAGGCGGTGATCGTGCCGTTCCTAGTCACCGGCTTCGGCGTGTTCATGATGCGGCAGTACGCCTCGGCGGCGATCTCCGACGAGCTGATCGAGGCGGCGCGCGTCGACGGGTGCTCCACCTTCCGGATCTACTGGAGCGTCGTGCTGCCGGCACTACGGCCGGCCGCGGCGGTGCTCGGTCTGCTCACCTTCATGCAGACCTGGAACGAGTTCATCTGGCCGCTCGCCGTGCTGAACGCCGACACCCCCACCGTCCAGGTCTCGCTCAACCTGCTCGCCAGCGGCTACTACTCCGACTACTCGCAGGTGTTCACCGGCACCGCGCTGGCGACCCTCCCGCTGCTCGTCGTGTTCGTCCTGTTCGGTCGCCAGATCATCGGCGGAATCATGGAAGGTGCGGTCAAAGCGTGACCACGTCAAGGTTCACCCCCCAGCGCTCGCAGGCTCCCGACACTGTGGCTTTCCCACCCGGCTTCCTCTGGGGGGCGGCGACCGCCGCGTACCAGATCGAGGGCGCGGCCACGATGGACGGCCGGGCACCGTCCATCTGGGACACCTTTAGCCGTACGCCCGGGAAGATCCTGGACGGCGCGACCGGCGACATCGCCGTGGACCACTACCAGCGGTACCGCGAGGACGTCGCGCTGATGGCGGAGCTGGGACTCACCGCGTACCGGTTCTCGGTCTCGTGGTCCCGGGTCCAGCCGTACGGGCGCGGTGCGGCCAACCAGACGGGGCTGGACTTCTACCGGCGCCTGGTCGACCAGCTGCTGGAGTACGGGATCCGGCCTCGGCCGACGCTCTACCACTGGGACCTGCCGCAGGCGCTGGAGGACGCCGGTGGCTGGCCTTCGCGTGAGACAGCGCTCCGGTTCGCCGACTACGCGGCGCTGATGTACCACGCGCTGGGGGACCGGCTGGACTCCTGGACCACGCTCAACGAGCCCTGGTGCTCGGCTTTCCTCGGGTACGCCTCCGGCGAGCACGCGCCCGGTCGGCAGGAGTCGGCGGCGTCCGTACCGGCGGCGCACCACCTGTTGCTGGGCCACGGCCTGGCGGCGCAGGCGCTGCGCTCGGCCGGAGCCCGTGAGGTCGGGATCACCGTGAACCTCTATCCGGTGGACCCGGCCTCGGACACGGTGGCCGACGGGGACGCCGCGCGCCGGATCGACGGACTGCAGAACCGGCTGTTCCTGGATCCGCTGCTGCGCGGCGGGTACCCGCCGGACGTGATCGCGGATCTGGCTCCGGTGACGGACTTCGGGTTCGTGCACGACGGCGACCTCGGCGTCATCTCGGCTCCGCTGGACCTGCTCGGCGTCAACTACTACAGCCGGCATGTGGTCGCGGCGCCGGACGGAGAGGCGGTGCCCGCGGGTCACAGCCCGCTCGGTGGTGGGGCGTCGCCGTACCCGGGGAGCGAGGGCGTGCGGTTCGTCTCCCGGGGCTACCCGGTCACCGCGATGGGCTGGGAGATCGACGCGCCGGGGCTGGGCGAGACACTGGTACGGCTGCACCGCGACTATCCCGTACCGCCGCTGTACGTCACCGAGAACGGCGCCGCGTTCGACGACCCGGCGCCGGTGAACGGGCAGGTGCCGGATCCGGCGCGGGTGGCGTACCTGGACGCGCACCTGCGGGCGTGTGCGGAAGCGATCGACGCGGGCGTACCGCTGCGGGGATATTTCGTCTGGTCTTTGATGGACAACTTCGAGTGGGCGTGGGGGTACACCCGCCGGTTCGGGGTGGTGCACGTGGACTACGCGACGCAGCGCCGTACGCCGAAGCAGAGCGGCCGCTGGTACGCCGAGGTGATCCACCGCAATGGTCTGTCGGCCGCTCCGTCACCGGCCCGGTCGCGCTGCGCTCGGCCGGCTGACGGCGCGGAGTCTGGCTCGGCGGCCGGGGGTCTGGCTGCCGCGGGCCGGTGCCGGAGCGCACAATGGGACCGGCAGCCGGGCGACGCGAGCGGCTGGGCGAGGAGCAGCGCAGATGACCGTCGACGACCCGCGATCCGACAGTCGGCCGACGTTGGAGGTGGTGGCCGCGCGGGCCGGTGTCGGCCGGGGCACGGTGTCACGTGTGATCAACGGCTCGCCGCAGGTCAGCGAGCGCGCCCGGCAGGCGGTGCAGCGCGCCATCGAGGAGCTCGGGTACGTCCCCAACCGCGCCGCGCGCTCGCTGGTGACCCGGCGTACCGACTCCATCGCCCTGGTCGTCTCCGAGCCGGAGGACCGGGTCTTCGCCGAGCCCTTCTTCGCCGGTGTGGTACGCGGGATCAGCGCCGAGCTGGCCGACACCCCGATGCAGCTCTGGCTCGCGATGACCACCTCCTCGGCGGAGCGCGGGCGGGTGGAGCGGCACCTCACCCCGCAGCACATCGACGGGGTGCTGCTGCTGTCGCTGCACGGCGACGATCCGCTCCCCGGCAAGCTGGAAGCCAGCGGGCTGCCCACCGTGCTCGGCGGCCGCATGATCGGCGCGGAGGCGCACAGCTGTGTCGACGTCGACAACGCCGGCGGTGCCCGGCTGGCGGTCGACCACCTGCTGGAGCGGGGCCGGCGCGCCATCGCGACCATCGCCGGTCCGCAGGACATGCACGTCGGCGTGGCCCGGCTGACCGGTTACCTGGAGGCGCTGCAGGCGGCCGGCGTACCGGTGGACGAGGACCTGATCGTCTACGGGGACTTCAGCGAGAGCAGCGGCGTCGAGTCGATGCGGGAGCTGCTGCGGCGCCGGCCCGACCTGGACGCGGTGTTCGCCGTCTCCGATCCGATGGCGATCGGCGCGATGCAGGTGCTCAAGGAGCAGGGCCGGCGGATTCCGGACGACGTGGCGATGGTGGGCTTCGACGGCTCGCCGATGGCGCGGCACACCGAGCCGCCACTCACCACGGTGCATCAGCCCGCGGAGGCGATGGGCCGGAACATGGCGCGGCTGCTGCTGGCCCGGATCGCGGGTGAGGCCGTCAGCCCGCCGTGCGTGATCCTCACCCCGGATCTGGTGGTCGCGCAGTCCTCGTAGCGCTGCGGGCCGGCATAGTCTGCCGGGTTGTGCGGCGTAGCTCCATCCGAGTCTGAACGAACGATCAAGCGATGGGACGGGTGCCGGCACGGTGGAGGAGCCGCTTCACGCCGCTGAGGCTGATGCCGTACGCGTCCGCGAGATCGCGTTGCCGTGCCCCGGCGAGGTACTTCGAGGCGATCGCGTTGACGTCCTGCCGGGTGAGCCGTTTCCGGAGCGCCTAGGCTAGCGGGCGATCAGCGCCGCCGCTCGCATACGACGTGAGGACGGGTTGAGTACTCATCCCAGGTGACCGCCCGTAGCTGCGCGCCTTTACCTACTACCTGATCAGACAGCGGTAGATCAATGCGTTGAGCGGTTCGGCGTCACGACGGGTTTGACCACGTCACGCGGGCCGCGACGAAGCTCCGCCCTTCGAAGAGCACCTCGCCGCCCAGTTCTTCGGCGAGCTGCGCGCCGGTCAGGTACCGCTTGTAGATGCGGTGTCGAGAGCCGTTGTTAAGCATCCGCTCCACCCACTGCTCGGGCTTGACTCCGGGGCGGAGGGAAGTGTCGATGACAACCAGTTCACCGGCCACGCGCCGCGTCTCGGAAAGGAAGACCGTCCGCTCCTCGAGTGGCAGGTGGCCGTAGAAGTGGCCCGTTAGCACGCGGTCGAAGGCTCCGTCGGCAAACGGGAGGTTCAGCGCGTCACCAACGATGACCACGCCAGCGGGCAGTCGTGATTGGGCCAGAGCAACCATCGCTGGGCTCCGGTCCAGCCCGACCGTGACCCCACGAAGGTGACGCGTCAAGAAACCGGTGCCACAGGCGACGTCGAGAGTCCGCGCCGTTGGCAGCCGGCCCACCAGGTCCACCAGGCGCGAAACCTCCAGGTGCCATGCGGGTGGGTTGAGCGACGCGAAGTGACCCTGCGCCAGGTACCACTCGTCGTACTCCCTGGCGCGCTGCTCGTAATAGGCAGCGGTCGCAGCATCGCGAGCGAACGCGGGGGCCCGATCCGACACGGCCCCAGTCTGACGCACCGCGCGCTCGGTAGCGCCTTGCCTGGGCATGTGTCCTGGATGGGGTCGACGGTGACGTTGACGGTCGCCCGGATGGGTCCGTCGACGCCGCGCACGCCCCACGTGCGGGGCGGTGAGATGTGGGTGACCTCCGAGGTGACAGCGCGTTCGGCGAATCCGATCCGCCGGGTGGTGAGGCTTCTTGTGCCAACCGTCGTTGGGCCGTCGATGTCCATGTGTCCACCGACAACGTTGCGCTGCCATTCCGCGAAGTGCGTGGGGTCGGTGACGTAGGCGAACACCTCCTCAGGCGTTTTGTTGATCTCGGTGGTTGTGGTGATCGGCGCCATCAGTCCTCCTGGTCCAGCAGAGCGGCGAAACGCTGCAGGTACAGCGGCCAGCCGCCGTCACCGCCGACGCCGTCGCTGATTGCTTGCCAGCCCTCGCTGTGCCGGTCGATGTGCCGGTGCTCGAGTTCCACGCGGGTGCGCTGCGGAGTCTCGGCGATGAACTGCACCTCGACTTCACTGGTCTTGTCCGGGTCTGACTCGACCTGCCAGCGGGGATCGAGGTCCCAGCTGAACCTGACTCGGTTAGGCGGCTCATAGACCAGCACCCGCGCCCACCGGCACACGGCGCCGTCTACCGCGCGGTCGTAGATGTGGCCGCCCACCCTTGGTTCGAACACCGTCTCGGCCACTTCCACGGCGAGGATGTTGTGCTCTGGCGGCTTGAAGTCACCAAAACGCTCAGTGAACACCGTGAACGCGTGATCAATCGGCACGTCCACAACGATCTGCGTGCGCACCACAGTCTGATCGGCTTGCGTGGACATCACGTCTCCTCCGTCGTGTCGTTCTGCTCGGCGGACTGCTTGTACGCAGTCAGCGTCCTGGTCCAGAAACTGTCGAGCTGCTCCCGGAGCGCACCTACCCCGTGTGGATTGACTCGGTAGATGCGGCGGTTGCCGACCGGCTTGTCCACCACCAGGCCGGCGTCCTTGAGCACCTTGAGGTGCTGGGACACCGCTGGACGGCTGACCGGCAACTCTGCCGCCAGCTCGCCGACTGTCTGCGGGCGGTCAGCCAGGCGCTCGAAGATCGTGCGTCGCGTGCGATCGCCGAGCACACCCCAACCGTCAGGCTCGTAAGTCCCCACTAACGGTCAGTTTCTACTTACCAAGATGCCTTGTCAATACCCCAGGCGCCGTGTAACCCACATCGGCAGGAGCGCATGCCTCAACGGGCAGGCTCAGGCTCAATGCAGCGTGTCAGCCGGTGAGGTTGCGCCTGCCTCGTCGCGTCACGTGATCGCGGCAGACCCGTGCGTTCCTGGGCACGCTCACACTGGTCCTTCGCGGCGATCCGTTCGGGCGGTGGACGTTGGCGCATGGTTCAGGAGTGTGGTGCGGCGGGCCCGCCGGCCGTGCGGTGTCCCCCGCTCGAACCGCGCCCGCCTGGTCGTCGCCTCCGGCATGAACGATTGCGTTGCCGGTTCAGCCGAGCCAGGCGGCGAGTCGCTCCTGTTCCCACTGCTGTTTCGCGGTGAAGCTCGCCTCGTCGGCGGGGGTGAGGCGCACGTTCGGTCGGGGCTCGGCGTAGAAGTTGCCGGTCACCATCGCCACCTGCCGACCGGGCAGCTCCAGGAAGCAGAAGCCGTGCCCATCGAAGCTCGCCCGGTCCCCGCCGTGCAGGTCGGCGGCGAGGTTCGCGGCGGCGATGGCGCCCTCCGCCTCGGCGAACACGCCGGCCTTCGGAAGCTGCGCGCTCGCCGTGGGGATCATGGTGCAGTCGCCGACGGCGTACACACGCTCGGCGCTGGTAGCGAAGCTGTGGCGGTCGGACTGCACCCAGCCGGATGGGCCTGCCACCGCGGAATTGGCCAGCACCGGCGGCGGGGCCGCAGCGGGCACCCCCAGCATCAGCTCCCAGCCCAGGCTGACACCGTTGTCGAAGCGGGTTGTCCCGGCCTGGTGGTCCACCGACTCCACCGCGTGCTCGGTCAGCACCGTGATGCCGCGCTCGGCCAGATGGTCGGCCAGGAAGCGGCTGGCGTCCGGGCCCGCCACCGGCAAGGTCAGCGGTTGCGGGGTGGTCACCACCACCTCCACTCGGTCGCTGAGCCCGCGCCGCCGGAGTTGCTCGTGCACCAGCAGCGCCGCCTCAAACGGCGCCGGCGGACACAGGTACGGCGTGCCCAGGATGCTCACCAGCATCCGGCCCTCGGCGAGCGCCGCGAGGTCGGCGTGGATCGCTGGAAGGGCCGAGGCGTCGTACAGGTTGTGGGCATGGGCGCCGAGCAGCGCCAGGTGTCTCGGCTGACAGTCCGCTCCGAGCGCGATCACCATGCCGTCGCCGGAAAGTGCTCCGCGACTGGTCTGCACCGCGTAGGCCGCTGGGTCGATCCCCGTAACCTCCGCGTGCAGGTACGTGATGCCGTGCCGCTCCAGGTTCGCCAGTGGCCGGGTGCCCTCGACCAACGGCCGCACCCCGGCGAGATCCCAGAGCTTGGCGAACCCGACGTAGAACGTCTCGCTGGCCGCGACCAGCGTCACCTCGTCCTCTGCCGGCAGCCGGCGCCGCAGCTCATGAGCCGCGGCAAGTCCGCCGAATCCACCGCCCAGCACCAGTGTCCGCGCCATCTCGCCTCACCTCCGCCGCAGCGCGACCGTACCAAGAACAGCGGCCACCACGTGCGTGGCCCGGGTGAGCGATCGCTACGGTTCCGCCAAGCCCACGGCTCGCCTCAGCCGCATCCACGCGGACTCTCGCGCGCGGGGTCGGCCACCTTCACCTGTCTGATCGCGCGCGTCAGTCAGGTGCGGTCCAATGCCGGCCGACCCATGACATCCGAGTTCGCTCCAGCCAGACGTGCGCTCACCCCACACGACGCGAGCGTGTCTCCAGGTGGCGTCACACAGCGCCTTGACGGCCGGCGTCGATGAACCGGTCACGCCACTTGGCCACCGTCGTGGCCGTGACGCCGTGACGCCGCGCCGCCTCCGCGACGCTCGCGGCACCGCGCAGCACCGCCAGCACGATCTGCGCCCGTTCCTCCAGCGACAGCGACGGTTTCCTCGACCGGCTCAAGCCCGTCATCCTCCCGGCCCGCCCCAAACCGTGGTGCCTCAATCGATCCGGCGCAGGCTGAGGCTGTGACCTGCGGTGCGTCAGATCGAATGAGACGGCTGCGTGCTTCTCATCCATCTTGACGCGTCGGGGATGACACCCTGAGCAACCCGATCCCGACGACGTTCTGGATGAACCGCGGGTACAACATCTGCTGCCAATAGGCCGTCCCGCTGTCGCCTTCGGCCCGTACTGCTCCGTCACCCGAGCGGTGCGGGCAGGCAGGACGTCCTGGACTGGCGGTTTGTCGCGGTCCTCGGCTGACGGGCCGCCTGCCAGGCCACTCCGCGTCGCCTGGTACGACACGCGAACCGGCACCACGTCCCGACCCGCGTGACGGGTCAGGCGCTTCGCAGGGCGGCGGCGACGGCGTACAGAGCGAGGCCCTGGCCCCAGGGTTGGATCCGGTCGTCCCGGATCACGGAGTAGCCGAACGGTACGAGCTGCAGCACCGTACCGGCGCTGACCCGGGTCAGGGTGCCGTCGTCGGCGAGGTACGCGAGCGCGCCGCGTACCGCCAGATCGCCGGAGGTGGCGACGGCGGGTGACAGGCCCGGCAGCAGGGGACCGGCACGCAGCATCGCGGCCCCGATCCCGGCGGCGGCGGAGGTCTCCAGGATGCCGCGGTTCTCGGGTTGGCCGTCGACCAGCACGTCCCACACGCCGTGGTCGGGCTGCCGGGCCGCCAGCGCCTCCAACTGTCGGGTGAACCGCCGCCGGACCTCGTCGACCACCGGGTCGTCCAGGTCGCCGGCCAGGTCCAGGAACTCGACGGAGGCGAGGGCGTACCAGGCGTTGGCGCGGCCCCAGAAGCACCAGACCGTCTCGTCGCGGTGGGAGCCGTGCGCGATCAGGCCGGTGTCGTGCTGCAGGATCTCGCCGTGGCGTACCAGTTGGTGGCCGGCATCGACCAGCAGGTCCGGGCGGCCGAACGCGGCTCCGGCCTGGGCCAGGAACAAGCCGGCCATGAAGACGGTGTCCGCCCAGGCTCCGCCCGGCCAGTGCTCCAGCACGCCGTCCCGGCCGCGGGGCACGGTCGCCAGCCAGGCGAGCAGGCGTTCGGCGATGTCGGCGTAGCGCTGTTCGCCGCTGGCCCGCCAGGCGAGCACCGCCGCGCTGCCGGGGGCGACGTGGTTGACGTGCTCCACGGTCACGGGGGTGCGGTCCAGGAAGCCGTACACGTCGTCGGGGAACGGCTCGCCGGCGGCCTCGGCGTACCGGATCAGGCCCAGCAGGCACACCCCCTCGCCCCAGAACCAGTTCGCCAGCAGGGGCCGGGTGCGGGCGGCGACGCGCCTGCCCAGGTCCCGCAACGTCGCCGGTTCCAGCGCCGTCAAAGGCTCTTTCGGGGGTACGGCGTGCGCCGCCGACGTCAGGTCCTCACCGGCCATCGTCGGCCCCGGTCTGCCGGGCGCCCGCCGCGAGGTCCAGCACCAGGCGTTCCCCGTCGTAGGACGCCTCCAGCTTGTCCGCCCCGAACTCGACCCGGCAGGCGGGGTTGTCCAGGTGCGGCGGCGTCTCCGGCAGCCCCGCGTCGTCGAGATCGGCCGGGCGGCCGTCCACGGTGAAGGGACCGTCCCAGGTGAGCACCAGGGCGGTGCCGTGCCGGGTCCGGTAGCTCACCGCGTCCGGCCCGAAGCTGGGCATCCCGAGCGCGGCGCCGAACCGGTCGAAGCTGCCGTCGGTGGCGCGCCGCCCGACTGCGGCGACCCACGCGGTCCCGGGCCCGCCCGGGTCGAACACCTGGTACGCGTCGTCCCCGGTGGTACGCATCCGCAGCCCGCCCTCGGTCGCCACCGCCACGTACCCGTCGCCGACCTCGGCGGCCAGCCACGGGCCGACCGTGAGCCATTCGTCCAGGTACGCCGTGGGCAACCACAGGTGCGTACGGGATGTCGGGTCGCCGGGTGGATACCGGTGCAGCGCCAGGACGGTGTCCCGGTGCTGCCGGGCCCGGGGAAGCACCCGGTGGCCGGCCCAGGAACAGGAAGTCCCGGCCCCGGAAGTTGTACTTCGCCAGGGCGTACGCGGCCATCGAGTTGATCGTCAGGGTCAGCAGGGTCGCCCCGATCGTGACGATCACGCTGTTCGACAGGTACGTCATGAAGTCGAACGACCCCAGCGCCTCCCCGTAGTTGCCGAACACCCACGACTCGGGCACCAGGGTCGGGGGACGCCGGGCCAGCTCGCTGCGGTCCTTGAACGACGACAGCACCGTCCACACGATCGGCGCGATTACGATCAACGCCAGCGCGGTGAGCACCACGCCCCGGGTGAGGGTGCCCAGCGACGGCGCCCGCCCCGTGGTCGAGCGCCATCTCGGCCCGCGCCGCGCCGCTGTACTCACACTGCCTCCCTGCGGCGGCCGATCAGGTAGTTGAGCAGGGTCACGCCGAGCACCGTGACGAACAGCAGCACCGCTCCGGCGCTGGCCAGGCCGTACCGGATCGGGGACTCGAAGGCGTTCTCGTAGACGTACTGCACGATCAGGGTGGTGGCGCCGATCGGGCCGCCGCCGGTGAGCGTGTAGATGAAGTCGAACGCCTGGAAGCCGGTGATCGTCGACAGGATGATCACCACCATCGTGGTGGGCCGCAGCAGCGGCAACGTGATCAGCCGGAACCGTTGCCAGGTGCCGGCGCCGTCGATCTGCGCGGCCTCGTGCAGCGCCGGGTCGATGCCCTGCAGCCCGGCGAGGGTGATCAGGGTGTAGAAGCCGATGTGGGTCCACACCCCGACCCAGACCGTGGCCCCGAGCGCCAGCGTCGGGTTGACCAGCCACCCGGGCTGGCCCCCGCCCAGCCCGGCGATCAGGGTGTTGAGCAGGCCGATCTTGCGGTCCAGCACCCATTCCCAGATCAGCCCGACCACCACGGGGGAGAGCAGCACCGGCAGGAAGAACGCCGCCCGGAAGAACGCCCGGCCGCGCCGCTGCGCGTCCAGCAGCGCCGCGAGCCCGATGCTGAACGCCGTACTGATCAGGACAAAGCCCACCACGAAGACGACGGTGTGTTGCACCGCGGCCCAGAACTCAGGGTCAGAGACGATCCGTTCGTAGTTGCGGCCCCCGACGTAGTCGAAGGTACGGCCGTTGCGGCTGTCGTACAGGCTGACGTTGAAGCCGTTGATCGCCGGCCAGATCGTGAACAGCCCGAAGACCAGCATGTTCGGCAGTACGAACAGGTACGGCGCGAGCCGCATGTTCCACGGCCTGGCCCGCCGTCGGCGCCGGGGCCGCGGGCCAGGTG
>JBOGDG010000029.1:0-13458 GCA_050701655.1 Micromonosporaceae bacterium | reverse complement strand
ACGCGGTGGTGATCGCGCTGCACGGCGCCACCGGCGAGGACGGCGCGCTGCGCGGCGTGCTGGACCTGGTCGGCGTCCCGTACGTCGGCACCGCCGCGCACGCCGCCCGGGTCGCGTGGGACAAGCCGAGCGCGAAGACCGTACTGACGGAGGCGGGGCTGCGTACCCCCGACTGGTCCGCGCTGCCGCACGACACCTTCTCCGAGCTGGGCGCCACCACGCTGCTGGAGCGGATCACCGCCCGGCTCGGGTTGCCGCTGATGGTCAAGCCCGCGCAGGGCGGCTCCGGGCTCGGCGCGCACGCGGTGAAGACCGCCGCGGAGCTGCCGGCCGCGATGGTGGGCTGCTTCGCGTACGACTCCACCGCGCTGATCGAGCGCTACGTCACCGGTGCCGAGGTGGCGATCAGCGTGGTCGACTTCGGCGACGGCCCGCAAGCGCTGCCGGCGGTCGAGATCGTCCCGCACAGCGGGGTGTACGACTACGCCGCCCGCTACACCGCCGGGCTCACCACGTTCCACGCGCCGGCACGGCTGGCGCCCCCGGTGGCCGACGAGGTGGCGCGGGTCGCCGTCGCCGCGCACACCGCCCTCGGGCTGCGCGATCTTTCCCGAGTGGACCTGATGGTCGACACCGACGGCGCGGTCGAGGTGCTGGAAGTCAACGTGGCACCCGGGATGACCGAGACCTCACTGCTCCCGATGGCTCTCGAAGCGGCCGACATGCAGTTCGGCGCCGTCCTCGCCCGGCTGGTAACCGGAGCCGTACGCCGCACCGCCTGAGGTCGCTCGGGGAAGCCCCTCAGCGGGCCGCTGAGGAGCGTCCGGCGTCGGTTGACCGGCGAGCCCGCGGCGACGCGGCAGGTGGCTGCTGCGGCGCTTCCGTGCCCTCTGGTGGGTTGTTGGCCCGGCGCTTGGCGTCCTTGGGTGGCGGGCTGGCCGCCTCGGGAGCTTCCGCGTCCGGAGCGTCCTCGTCGGTTAGCTCCTCCCAGTGCAGCGGCGGCGGCTCGGCGACCGCCTGGCCGCCGTACTCGGAGAGCCAGGCAGCGATGAACGCGAGGTTCTCGCGCCACTCGTACTCCGGGATCGGCGGCAGGATGTCGTCCCACATCGACAGGAACGTGCCGCGCAGCTGCGCCATCCCGGCCGGGCGAGCCAGGAAGAACACGTGCAGGTGCTCGGCGCCGTCGCCCCACCGGTTCACGTGCACCCGCGCCACGCCCTCGATCGACCGCATCGCCCGCTCCAGCCGTACGGTCAGTACGCCCAGCTCGGCGGCGAGCAGGTTGGACAGGTCGCCCAGGTCGTAGTGGTGACGGGTCTCCAGCACCACCACCGCGGGCAGCCCGCTGGGCTCGCCGAGCGCGCGTACCCGCCAACGCTCGTCGACCCAGATGTAGTCCGAGTCCGGAGTGGCGCATTTCTTGCAGTTCTCGCCGCCGGCTCCATCGCGGGGCGGTTCCTCGACGGTGGGGGGTTCGAGCCGTTTTACCCGAAGCTCCCCTTCGAACGGGAACGTCGGCCAGTTGACGAAGTCGGGGAGCGCCGGAGGGGTATGTGGTTCGGGGGCCATGGCCGGCACCTTATCTGGGTTGTGAGGGGAGTGGGATGTCGCGCGGGTACCGATTCAGTCGGCCGGGGTATCGATCTCAGTCCGCCCGGGGGTGGGGCGTCCCTGGGGCCTAAGTGTCCACAGTAGACGCGCCGTCGAGCCCCATCAGATCGACGATCCGTTGCAGGTCGTCGACGGTGGCGAACTCGACCACGATCCGGCCCTTGCGTTTGCCGAGATCGACTTTGACCCGGGTGTCGAAGCGGTCGGAGAGCCGGTCCGCCAGCTCGACCACCCCGGGGGAGTGCGGCTTCGGTTTGCGTACGGGTGCCTTCCGTGGCGCCTCCTCCATCTCACCGAGCGCGACGATCTCCTCGGTGGCCCGTACGGAGAGCCCTTCGGCCACGATCCGCTTGGCGAGCTCGTCCTGGCGTACCGCGTCGGACAGGCCGAGCAGGGCGCGGGCGTGGCCTGCGGAGAGCACCCCGGCGGCGACCCGGCGCTGCACCGGCGCGGGGAGATTCAGCAACCGGATGGTGTTGGAGATCTGCGGCCGGCTACGCCCGATGCGCTTGGCCAGCTCCTCGTGGGTGGCGCCGAACTCGTCCAGCAGCTGCTGGTATGCCGCCGCCTCCTCCAACGGGTTGAGCTGCGCCCGGTGGATGTTCTCAAGCAACGCGTCCCGCAGCATGTCGTCATCGCGGGTGTCGCGGATGATCGCCGGGATCTGTTCCAGGCCGAGCGCGCTGGCGGCCCGCCAGCGCCGTTCGCCCATCACCAGCTCGTACCGGCCGGGGGAGAGCTCGCGTACCACGATCGGCTGCAGCAGCCCCACCTGCTGGATGGAGGCCTTCAACTCCTCGAAGGCGGTCTCCTCGAACACCTGACGGGGCTGCTTCGGGTTCGGGGTGATGTCGCGTACCGGCACCTCCCGGAACCGCGCCCCCGGCACCGGCGCCAGGTCTCCCGACCTCAACTCCGCGATTGCCGGGGGTTCCGGCCGCTCGACCGGTGCCGCGCCGGCGTCCCCGGGTACGCGGTCGCCAGCCGTACCGGGGTCCGGGACCGTGGCGATCGCCGAGCCGGTCGTAGTGGTGGTCTCTGTCAGGCCGGTGGGGATCAGTGCGCCGAGCCCACGGCCCAGACCGCCGCGACGGTTCTTCATCAGTTATCTCCCGAGTTCACACCGCGGACGGCGATCTCCTGCGCCGCGCCGAAATAGCTCGTGGCCCCTCGTGAGCCAGGGTCGTAGGTCATCACGGACTGTCCGTACCCCGGGGCCTCCGAGACACGAACGCTGCGTGGAATCACGGTCTCGAGTACGACGTCCCTGAAGTGGCTCCGTACCTCCTGCTCTACCTGGTCGGCGAGCTTGGTACGCCGGTCGTACATGGTGAGCAGGATCGTGGAGACCCGCAGCCGGGGATTCAGGTGCGCCTTCACCAGCTCGATGTTGCGGAGCAGCTGCCCGAGGCCTTCCAGGGCGTAATACTCGCACTGGATTGGGATCAGCACCTCCTCGGCGGCGACCAAGGCGTTCACCGTCAGCAGCCCCAGCGACGGCGGGCAGTCGATGAACACGTAGTCGAGCTCGCCCTCGTACGCCTCGATGGCGCGGCTGAGGCGGGACTCGCGGGCCACGATCGAGACCAGCTCGATCTCCGCGCCGGCCAGGTCGATTGTCGCCGGCGCACAGGTGAGGTTGGGGATGCCCTCCACCGGCAACGCCACGTCCGACAGCTTGATCTCGTCGAGCAGGCACTCGTACACGCTGGGGGTGCCGGTGTGGTGTTCCACGCCGAGCCCGGTGGACGCGTTGCCCTGGGGATCGAGGTCGACGACCAGTACGCGGTTGCCGTGCAGCGCGAGCGAGACCGCGAGGTTGACCGCCGTCGTGGTCTTCCCGACGCCGCCCTTCTGGTTCGCGATGCAGACCACCCGGCGCTTGGACGGCCGGGGGAGCGTGGCGTCCCCGGTCGGGTTGAGGATGTGCATCGCCCGGCGTGCCTCGACCGCCAGCGGGGGCTCCTCCTCGACCGGCGGCGTTTCACGTGAAACCACGTCGGTGTACGCCTTGGCGTACGCACCCCCGTAGCTCTCGCCGCCGCTCTCCGGAGCTGCCGTGCCGCCGCCCGGGGATGCCGTGCCGCCCGATGCCGCAGCCCCCGATGCCGCACCGCTCGGGGATGCCCCATCGGCGGCCTCGGGGTGGGTCACCACCACGCTGGCGCGGCCGATCGCCGGCTCCCAACCGTTGGCCGCGTGCGACGGTACGGCGTCCTGGACCCGCATCTCCGGCCCACCCGACGCGGTGCTCAGCCCACCTCCGACGTACGGCTCCTCGGGCGCCGGCTCGGCCTCTGCCCACCGCTGCTTCGGTACGCCCGACTCGTCCTCCGCCGTTTCACGTGAAACGGCGGCGTCGAGGGTGCGGCGGATCCGGGCTTGGCTCTCGCTCAGGGTGTCTCGGTCGATCTCCGGCTCGTCGTCAGACTGGTCGCGCTCCTCGCGCATGCCGTCGTCCCGCATGCTCTGGCCCTCACCCCACTCGTCGGCAACTGCGCCCGGCAAGCGTACGGCCGACTCACCAACCGCGTCACGGGCGGTCGGCGTGGCATTGCCGACACGCCCCGACTCGGGGGAGTTCGGGTCGTCGACGCCGGTCTCGGCACCCGCCGTACGGGTCGCGTACGGGTCCGTCGGACCGCGCCACAGGCGGCGCCGGCGTCTCGTCTCGCGCCAGCCCGCCGGCGTACCTTCGGTGACCTCCATCCGCCCGTCCTCCCACCCGCGTAGACGCCGGGACCGCGCCCCCGGCTGACGTGGAAGTGGAGACCGTGCCATGACCCCTCCGTTGTCGGCTGTCTCGATACGGTGCGACCACGAGAGTGTCCCCCGCTCGCGCACACAACCGCGTGCGATCGCTCAGAATCGGGCGTGTCTAACGCGTCCTGACTGCTCACGTACCACCTCGACCACCGTCACCGCGGGATCTAGCCACTCCGCGCCACAGGTACGCACCACCGCCTGCCCACCGCCGGCACGCCGTACCGCCTGCTCGTGAGTCGCCACCTCCTCGGCCGCGGAGGCGCCCTTCATCGCCAGCACCCGACCACCCGGCGCCGCCAACGGGAGGCACCAGCGCGCCAGCCGATCCAGTGGCGCGACCGCCCGAGCCACCACAGCGTCGGCCGGCTCGAGCTCGCCGACCGCGTCCTCGGCCCGTGCCCGCAGCACCGTGACCCGGCTCAGCTCCAGCTCCCGTACCACCTCGTCCAGGAAGGTGGTACGCCGCAGCAACGGCTCCACCAGCACCACGTCGAGATCGGGGCGAGCGATGCCCAGCACTACGCCGGGCAGGCCGGCGCCGGATCCCACGTCGACCACCGATGCGTTGTCGGGCAGCATCTCCACCAGCGCGACGCTGTTGAGTAGGTGCCGCTCCCAGAGCCGCGGCACCTCCCTGGGGCCGATCAGACCGCGTACCACTCCATCGGTCGCCAGCCGCTCTGCGTACCGCCTGGCGAGCTCCAACCTGGCCCCGAAGTAGTGCTCCGCCGCATCGCGCAGCGGCTCCGCCAACACCGGCTCCGTGCTCACCCGATCTCCTCACTTCGAGCCGCCGCGCCAGCGACCACCTTCAGACCACCACACAAAAGTGGCCCGGAAGCACCCGATCGGGTCTTCCAGGCCACCTCACCAGGCTGCTGCCCGCTCACTCCTCAGCGGGGTGTACGACCACCCGCCGGTCCGGCTCCTCGCCCTCGGACTCGCTCTCCACGCCGTCCATCGCGTTGATCACGTCGTGTACGCACTTGCGCTCGAACGCCGTCATCGCGGCCATCCGTACCGGCTCGCCGTACTCCTTGACCTGCTCGGCCGCGTTCTTCGCCAGCGCGCTCAGCTCCTTGCGCCGGGCCTCGCGGAAGCCGCTCACGTCGAGCATCATCCGGCTCGGCACCTGGGTGGAACGGTAGATCGCCAGCCGGGTCAGGTCCTGCAGCGCTTCCAGGGTCGCGCCACGGGGACCGACCAGAGACTGCAGCGCGCCCGACACCGCCACCATCGCGCGGCCGTTCTGGACGTCCATGTCGATGTCGCCGTCGAAGTCGAGGATGTCGAGCAGCCCCTCGAGGTAGTCCGCGGCGACGTCGCCCTCCTGCACCAGCAGGTCGGTGTCCGGCCTCGCCTTCTCGGCGGGCGCCTCGTCCGCGTCGGTGTTGGCTTCAGCGCTTGTCACACTCGTATCGGTCACTGTGCTAACTCCAAGGTCTCCGCGCCTGCGTACGGCGTCTGGACTTCACTGGTCTGGGTAGCTACCGCCGCGCCTTGCGCTTGCGGTTGCTCTTCTTCGGGTTGGCCGGCTTCACACCGGGCCTCGGTGCGAGCGCTTTGCCGTCGATCTTCGGCTCCTCGCCGTTCTTCGCCGCGTCCTTGCCCTTGGCGGCGGCCTTCCCGGCGGTGGCCTTCGCCGCGGCGCCAGCCTTGCCGTTGAGAGTCGGCGGCGGGTACTTGTGCAGCACCCAGTACTGCTGACCGAGCGAGAACAGGTTGGTGATGGTCCAGTAGATGACCACACCGATCGGGAAGATGGCGCCGGAGAACAGCAGCGAGATCGGGATGCCGTACACCATCAGCCGCTGCATCATCAGCTGCGTCGGGTCCTCGGCCCAGCCGGTCTTGAGGATCATCTGCCGCGACGTCATGTACGTCGTGACGATCATGATCGCCACCAGTACGCCGGCCACGATCTTCACCGTCGTCGGGCTGGCCTGCATCGCCTGCAGGTCCGCCGCGCTGGAGCCGAAGGTGCTCGCGATCGGGGCACCGAACAACTTCGCGTGCACGGCACTGTCCCACTGGCCCTGCGTCCAGCCGTACAGCGTGGTGTTCAGCCTCTGGACCGGGTCGATACGGCGCAGGATGTGGAACATGCCGAAGAAGACCGGCAGTTGCAGCACCAGGGGAAGGCAGCCCATCAGCGGGTTCGCCTTCTCCTTGCGGTAGAGCTCCATGATCTCGCGCTGCAAGGTCTCGCGATCGCCCTTGTGCTTCTCCTGCAGCGCCTTGACCTGCGGCTGCAACGCCTGCATCGCCCGCTGCGACTTGATCTGCTTGACGAACAGCGGGAACAGCACGACCCGTACGGTCAGCACCAGGAAGACGATCGCCAGCACCCACTCGAAAGTGGTGCCGAGCACCTGTCCGTCAGGGAGCGCCCAGTTCCAGAAGTCGTGCCAGCGCAGCAGGATCCACGAGATCCCGTAATACACGTAGAAGAGAAGATCGCTTACCCAGTTGAACACGTTGAAGCTCCTGTGACTGTGGCGCGTGGTCGGCGGCGTGGCGCGGGGGGCACCGGGTCGTACCCGCCGGGGTGGAACGGTTGGCACCGCAGCAGCCGCCAGATCGTGAGCAGCGTGCCGCGTACCGCCCCGTGGGTCTGCAGGGCGGTCAGGGCGTACGAGCTACACGACGGGTAGAACCGGCAGCGAGCCGGCAGCGCCGGACTTACCCATCGACGGTACGCGAGAATTGGGGCGGCCAGCAGCCGGGCCGGTGTGAGGTGCGCCAGCCCCCTCACCGGCTGGTCGCCGGGGGCGTCACCAGCTCCCGACTTAGGCTCGGCAGACTTTCCAGCGATACGCCGCTGCCGGCTGCCACCGCCGCGGCGGCGCTGACTCAACGCGCCGTGCAGCGCGGAGTCGAAATCGCCCGCCAACTCCGGGTAGCTGCGGCTCGCCGCGTCGGGCAGCGCGCGTACCACCAGGGTGGCGCCGGCCGGAAGCGAGCCGAGCCGGTCATGCACCACGTGCTGCAGCCGGCGCCGGACCCGGTTGCGGGCCACCGCCCCGCCGACGGCACGAGAAACCACGAAGCCGACACGCACCTGCGCGTCGGCATTCGTCTGGTCGTTGGGCTCCGCCAACCTCACGTGTACGACCACCGCGCCGTAACCCCGCCGCCGCCCACGTCGGACGGTCGCTACGAAATCGGAGCGGCGCCGCAGCCGCGCGGCCGCGGGAAGCATTGGAACGGATCCGGCGTCAGACCGCGAGACGGGTACGGCCCTTGCGGCGCCGCGCCGCCAGGATGGCGCGACCCGCACGGGTGCGCATCCGCAGCCGGAAGCCGTGCGTCTTAGCCCGGCGGCGGTTGTTCGGCTGGTAGGTGCGCTTGCTCACGGTAGGGTCTCCAAGACTCGGATCTGCGGGTGTGCTGACTGCCAGCCGGCGCCCGACTCGCGTCGCGCGCATACGGCTCCGCCGCAAGCCTACCAACGGCACGCAGACACGGCCGGACAAGGGTACGCCGGCGGCTATCTGTGGTCAACGGGACCTTCAGCGACCACACGTCAACCCAGCAGCTTAATCGAGTGCTTCGAAAGGTCCGAGCACCGAACCAGGGACACGCCGGCAGGCTGAGCGCATAAGCTGTCCAGATGCCCGGGGAGAGCGCTTGTTCCCGGCTCATGACGCTGTTAGCGTGCGCGGTTGCAGCTTTCTCACCGGCTCAGCTTCTTGTCCGGTTAGTCCACTTCAGGGCTGACTCGGCCCGGGCCGAACTCGTGAGGGGCCTCGGGGGCCTTCGAATGCGGGCACTCGCGCCGTGAGCAACGGCGTTGTGAACGTGGAGTGTCTGAGAACGTGCTGACGCACATCGAGGTCACGACATACACAGGTTGTGGACATCCTGTGGACAATGCGTCGGGCCGCGGGGGTCGGTCTGGGGGCGGGGATTCGAGGGGGTGCGACGGGTGACGGACGAGACAGCCGATCTGGCATCGGTATGGGCGGCGGCGACCGAAGAGCTGAGCGACGATTCGTTGTCGCCACAGCAGCGAGCGTGGCTGCGGTTGACGCGACCACTGGCGCTGGTCGAGGACACCGCTCTGATCGCAGCGCCCAACCCCTTCACCAAGGAAGCCATCGAGTCGCGGCTGCGCCCGGCGATCACCGACGCGCTGTCCCGCCGGCTGGGACGCCGGATCCAGGTGGCGGTGACGGTACGCATCTCCGACGAAACCCCGGCTGAACCGGCCCTTGCCGGCGCGAGCCTGACGGAGGAGTCCGCACGCCCGGTCGCCGACGGCGGCGCCCCCGCGGATACAGCCGGGCCGGCGTACCCCGTCGAGGAGGCGGCCTACACCGGAGACGGCGGGTACGCCGCCGACGGCGCGCGCCGCCCCGGTGGCCACCGGCCGGGCGGGCCCGGCCCGGAGCGGCACCGACCGGCTGGCGCGACCCGGCCCGGCGGGCTGGCCGACATCGTGGACCTGCCGGACCGCCGCAAGGCCACCGACGCGGCCAGCCGGCTCAACCCGAAGTACACGTTCGAGACGTTCGTCATCGGCTCCAGCAACCGGTTCGCGCACGCCGCGGCGGTGGCGGTGTCGGAGTCGCCGGCGAAGGCGTACAACCCGCTGTTCATCTACGGGGACTCAGGGCTCGGCAAGACCCACCTGGTGCACGCGATCGGCCACTACGCGCAGAGCCTCGGCAACGCCCGTTCAGTGCGGTACGTGTCGACCGAAGAGTTCACCAACGACTTCATCAACTCGCTGCGCGACGACAAGACGCAGGCCTTCCAGCGGCGCTACCGCGATGTCGACATCCTGCTGATCGACGACATCCAGTTCCTGGAGAACCGGGAGCGTACGCAGGAGGAGTTCTTCCACACCTTCAACACGCTCCACAACGCCAACAAGCAGATCGTGATCACCTCCGACCGCTCGCCGAAGCAGCTGTCCACATTGGAGGACCGGCTGCGGACCAGGTTCGAGTGGGGGCTGCTGGCCGACATCCAGCCGCCCGACCTGGAGACCCGGATCGCGATCCTGCAGAAGAAGGCGGCGCAGGAACGGCTGTACGCGCCACCGGAGGTGCTGGAGTTCATCGCTTCCCGGATCGCCGACTCGATCCGCGAGCTGGAGGGGGCGCTGATCCGGGTGACCGCGTTCGCCAGCCTCACCCGCTCCGAGGTCGACCTGGCGCTCGCCGAAGAGGTGCTGCGCGATTTCATCGCCGACGGCGGGGGCCCCGAGGTGACCGCCGATCAGATCATGAGCGCCACCGCGGAGTACTTCGGGCTGTCGGTGGCAGATCTGCGGGGCAGCTCGCGCTCGCGGGTACTGGTCAACGCCCGGCAGGTGGCGATGTACCTGTGCCGGGAGCTGACCGACCTGTCCCTGCCCCGGATCGGGCAGTCCTTCGGCGGCCGGGACCACACCACCGTGATGCACGCCGACCGCAAGATCCGCCAGCAGATGGCCGAGCGCCGCAGCCTCTACAACCAGATCGCGGAGCTCACAAACCGGATCAAGCAGAAGGCTTTCGGATGAGTACGGCCATCCAGATGTGCGGATTTCCGACAGTCATCCACAGGCTGTGTACACAGTTTGTGGATAAAGCGGTGGACAACCCGGTGGACAGGGCGGTGGACAACCCCGTGGATGACCTGTGGACGCCGCGGTGGACGGTGGGGACAACTGCCGGCGCCGCCGAAGTTATCCCCGGACGCCCACAGGTCCTGGCTCCGTCGTACACACCAGTTCCACAACCCCGCACCGGTGGCGACCTGCGGCAACGTAGGTTGTCCACAGTGCCCACAGCCCCTATGACTACGACGTCTTTTATCCCTAGTAGAGAACCCAAATCAACGTTGGGTTCGGGATAACCACAAGCTGCCCAGGAGGCATTACATGAAGTTCCGGGTGGAGCGGGACGCCCTGGCAGATGCCGTGGCGTGGACCGCCAAGAGCCTGCCGAACCGGCCGCCGGTGCCGGTGCTCGCCGGGGTCTTGCTGCGGGTCGGCGACGGGCAGCTGGAGGTGTCCGGCTTCGACTACGAGGTCTCCAGCCAGGTCGGGGTGGACATCCAGGCCGACGCGGACGGGACGATTCTGGTCTCCGGCCGGCTGCTCGCCGAGATCACCCGCGCCCTGCCCGCCAAGCCGGTCGACCTCGCCACCGAGGGCTCCCGGGTGGAGATCACCTGCGGTAGCGCCCGTTTCACGCTGCCGACGATGCCGGTCGAGGACTACCCGACGCTGCCCGAGATGCCGGCCGGGGTCGGTACGGTCGACTCCGCCGGGTTCGCCTCCGCGGTCGCCCAGGTCGCCGTCGCCGCCGGCCGCGACGACACCCTGCCGATGCTGACCGGCGTACGGCTGGAGCTGGAACAGGCCACCATGACCATGATCGCGACCGACCGGTACCGCCTCGCCATCCGCGAGCTGCCGTGGCGGCCGGAGAACTCCCAGCTCAGCACCGCCGCGCTGGTGCCGGCCCGTACGCTCGCCGAGACCGCCCGTACGCTCGGCACGCTGGGCGGCGAGGTGACGCTCGCGATGTCCGACACCGGGATGGGTGAGGGGTTGATCGGGTTCTCCGGCGGCGGCCGGCGCACCACCAGCCGGCTGCTCAACGACGACTTCCCGAAGGTGAAGTCGATCATCCCGGACAGCTACGCGTCGGTGGCGAAGATGGGGGTCGCGCCGCTCACCGAGGTGGTCAAGCGGGTCTCGCTGGTGGCCGAGCGCAACACCCCGGTACGGCTCAGCTTCAGCGACGACGGCCTGATCGTGGAGGCCGGCGGCAGCGAGGACGCCCGCGCCAGCGAGGCGATGGAGTGCGAGTACGCCGGCGAGCCGATGACGATCGCGTTCAACCCCGCGTTCCTGCTCGACGCGCTCGGGGTACTGGAACAGCCGAACGCGGTGCTGTCGTTCAACGACCCGAAGAAGCCGGCGGTGATGTCCGGCGCCACCGCCGAGGGCGAGGCCGAGGCCGGCTACCAGCACGCCCTGATGCCGGTACGCGTCGGCGCCTGAGCACCACGGAGGAGAGCAGATGCAGCTGGGGATCATCGGCCTGGGCAAGATGGGCGGCAACATGGCCGAGCGGCTGCGGCGCGCCGGTCACCAGGTCCGCGGCTACGACCGGGACCCGAAGCTGTCGGATGCGAAAGACCTCGCCGACCTGGTCGCCCAGCTCGACGCTCCCCGCGCGATCTGGGTGATGGTGCCCTCCGGCGAGCCGACGAAACAGACCGTCCGTGAGCTGGCCGAGCTGCTCACCGGCGGCGATGTGATGATCGAGGGCGGCAACTCCCGCTTCACCGACGACCTGGAGCACGCCGAGCTGCTCAGACCGAAGGGCATCGGGTACGTCGACGCAGGCGTCTCCGGCGGCGTCTGGGGGCTCGAGAACGGCTACGCGTTGATGGTGGGCGGCGACGACGGGCACGTACAGCGGCTGATGCCGATCTTCGAGGCACTCAAGCCCGAGGGCGAGTTCGGGTTCGTACACGCCGGCGGGGTGGGCGCCGGGCACTACGCCAAGATGGTGCACAACGGCATCGAGTACGGCCTGATGCACGCGTACGCCGAGGGCTACGAGCTGCTGGATGCCTCCGAGATCGTCACCAACGTGCCGGGAGTGGTGAAGTCCTGGCGCGAGGGCACCGTGATCCGCTCCTGGCTGCTCGACCTGCTCGACCTCGCGCTGCAGGAGGACCCCGGGCTCGCCAGGATCAAGGGGTACGCCGCGGAGTCCGGCGAGGGTCGCTGGACCGTCGAGGAGGCGATCCGGCTCAAGGTGCCGATGAACGTGATCGCCGCGTCGCTGTTCGCCCGGTTCACCTCACAGCAGGAGGACTCCCCGGCGATGAAGGCGGTCGCCGCGCTGCGCAACCAGTTCGGCGGCCACGCCGTGAAGTCGCAGTGAGCCGGCCGGCGCCACCGCGCGACGGCCACGTCCGGCTAGCCTGAAGCCGTGCACGTACGACGCCTCGAGCTCACCGATTTCCGCGGCTACCCCGCGGTGGCGGTGGACTTCGACGCCGGCGCCAGCGTGCTGGTCGGCCCCAACGGGCAGGGCAAGACCAACCTGGTCGAGGCGCTCGGCTACCTCTCCAGCCTGTCCAGCCACCGGGTCGCCACCGACGCCCCGCTGGTACGCGCCGGCACCGCCCGCGCCGTGATCCGGGCCGCGATCGTCCACAGTGGACGCGAGCTTACGGTGGAGCTGGAGATCGTGCCGGGCAAGGCGAACCGGGCCCGGCTCAACCGCTCCCCGGTCACCCGCCCGCGCGAGATCCTGGGCGCGTTGAAGCTGGTCATCTTCGCCCCAGAAGACCTTTCCCTGGTACGCGGTGAGCCCGCCGAACGCCGCCGGTTCCTCGACGAGCTGCTGGTGGCGCGGTTCCCGAGGTTCGCGGGGGTGCGGGCCGACTACGAGCGGGTGGTCAAGCAGCGCAACGCGTTGCTGCGTACGGCGTACCTGGCGCGCAAGACCGGCGGCGGCTCCACGGATCTGCGCACGCTCGACGTGTGGGACAGCCATCTGGCGCGGCACGGCGCGGAGCTGGTGGCCGGGCGGCTGGAGCTGGTCGAGGTGCTCTCCCCGTACGTCGAGAAGGCGTACGACGCGGTGTCGCAGGGCAAGGGCGGGGCGCGGATGGCGTACCGGTGCGGGCTGGCGGAGGACGGCGAGCAGCTCGGCACCGACCGCGAGCTGCTGTCGGCCCGGCTGCTGGAGGCGCTGGCGAAGGCGCGTACCGACGAGGTGTCGCGTGGCTCCACCCTGGTCGGGCCGCACCGCGACGACCTGACGCTGCAGCTCGGGGAGCTGCCCGTGAAGGGGTACGCCAGCCACGGCGAGTCCTGGTCGTACGCCCTGGCGCTGCGGCTGGCCAGCTTCGACCTGCTGCGCGCCGAAGGCGGTTCGGAAGGCGGCGAGCCGGTGCTGGTGCTCGACGATGTGTTCGCCGAGCTGGACACCGACCGGCGCGGCCGGCTCGCCGAGCTGGTCGGGCGCGCCGGCCAGGTGCTGGTCACCTGCGCGGTCGCCGCCGACGTACCGGAGGCGCTGCAGGGCGCCCGGTACGACGTCGCCGGCGGGGAGG
>JBOGDG010000028.1:0-13511 GCA_050701655.1 Micromonosporaceae bacterium | reverse complement strand
GCTCTATCTCGTACTCGTCGATGGTTGTCGATGCGTGTAATGCTGTAAGCATCGATTCATGCGAGTGGCGCGGGAGGAACAGATGAGAGGACGACGTGGACCTGGCCCGTGGGCTGCGGGCCCGGGTTGGGGTGGTCGGGGCGGTGGCTGGCAGCAGGCCGACCTGCCACCGGCGGAGGATGCCGCCGGCTGGATCATCGGCCGGCTTCCAGAGGGGTGGTACGTGGACACCCCAATCGTGAGTGTCGACCGCGACGAGCTGCTCGTGGTCGGCCGGCTGCCGGAGCCGGAGGTGTCCGAGGACGCCAGCCTCACCGAGCGTTCCGGCGCGGAGCAGGGCAGGATCGCCCGGTTCCGGGAGGACACCCGGCAGCAGCGGATGGAGATCGCGTCGCACGCCGAGCACCGGTTCCGCCGCCGGGTCAGCTGGGGTGCGGAGTGCGGCGCCACGCGGGAGCTGTTCACGACGCAGTCGGTGCCGGTGATGACCCGGCTGCGGCAGCCGGAGCGCCAGGTGCTCGACACCCTGGTCGACGCCGGCGTGGCGCGGTCGCGCTCGGACGCGCTCGCCTGGTGCGTACGCCTGGTCAACGAACACTCCGAAAGCTGGCTGGCGCAGCTGCGGGACGCGATGTCCACAGTCGACGAACTCCGCAAGCGAGGGCCCGAGGTTCAGTGATCCACGCACCCGCCAGCGAGCGCTGCAAGATGTTGCGCTGAATTGCTGGCGGGTGCGTGTTTCTCACGGTATTCGCGCACGGTTGTGCGAGGGCTTCTCGCTTGTGCAGTTCTTCACAAGCGACTGGGGTGCCCTTCCCGGCTGGCCGGTTTACGCTGAGGCAACCCCGGTCGCCCCGTGGTGTTTTCGTCCAGTTACGAAACGTCGCGAGCGCGCACAGCAGCCGGCAACGCCCGCCGACTACCCCGGGGAACCGCGCATAAAGACACCGGTCAGCCAGACCGGTCAGCGTCGACCTCGAGGAGATTCGCGATGAGTGCTCCGGCAACCGTCCCCGGACTGGAAGCAGCCCCCACCAAGCACCCCCGGCTGCTCGCATGGGTACGTGAGGTCGCCGAGCTGACCACCCCCGTCCAGGTGGTCTGGTGCGACGGCTCGGACGCCGAGTGGACCCGGCTGACCGACGAGCTGGTCGAGGCCGGCACCCTGGTACGGCTCAACGACGAGAAGAAGCCCAACTCGTTCTGGGCGCGTACCGACCCCAGCGACGTGGCGCGGGTCGAGGAGCGTACCTACATCTGTTCGGTCGACGAGGCCGACGCGGGACCCACCAACAACTGGATGGCTCCCGCCGAGATGAAGCAGACCATGACCGAGCTGTACCGCGGCTGTATGCGCGGCCGCACCATGTACGTGATCCCGTTCTGCATGGGCCCGCTGACCGCCGAGGCCCCGATGTTCGGCGTCGAGATCACCGACTCCGCGTACGTGGTCGCGAGCATGCGGATCATGACCCGGATGGGTACGAAGGTGCTCGAGAAGATGGGCACCGACGCGGAGTTCGTGCCGGCGCTGCACTCGATCGGGGCGCCGCTGGAGCCCGGCCAGGAAGATACCGCGTGGCCGTGCAGTGAGACCAAGTACATCTCGCACTTCCCGGAGACCCGTGAGATCTGGTCGTACGGCTCCGGGTACGGCGGCAACTCGCTGCTCGGCAAGAAGTGCTACTCGTTGCGGATCGCCAGCGCGATGGGGCGCGACGAGGGCTGGATGGCCGAGCACATGCTGATCCTCAAGCTGACGTCGCCCGAGGAGAAGGTCTACTACGTCGCCGCCGCGTTCCCGTCGGCGTGCGGTAAGACCAACCTGGCGATGCTGGAGCCCACCATCCCGGGTTGGAAGGTGGAGACGCTCGGCGACGACATCGCCTGGATGCGGTTCGGCGAGGACGGCCGGCTGTACGCGGTCAACCCCGAGTACGGGCTGTTCGGCGTCGCCCCCGGCACCGACTACAAGACCAACCCGAACGCGATGCGTACCATCGCCCGGGGCAATTCGCTGTTCACCAACGTGGCGCTCACCGACGACGGCGACATCTGGTGGGAGGGGATGGGCGAGCCGCCCGCGCACCTCACCGACTGGAAGGGCCGGGACTGGACGCCCGACTCCGAAGAGGTCTCCAGTCACCCCAACTCGCGGTTCTGCACTCCGATCAAGCAGTGCCCGATCCTCGCCGACGAATACGAGGACCCGAACGGCGTACCGATCTCGGCGATCCTGTTCGGTGGCCGGCGCAAGACCACGGTGCCGCTGGTGACCGAGGCCCGCGACTGGACCCACGGCGTCTACATGGGCGCCACGTTGTCGAGCGAGACCACCGCCGCCGCTGTTGGCCAGGTCGGGGTGGTACGCCGCGACCCGATGGCGATGCTGCCGTTCATCGGCTACCACGGCGCCGACTACTTCCGGCACTGGATCGAGATGGGCAAGCAGGCCGAGGCCGGCTCCGACAAGCTCCCCAAGATCTTCTACGTCAACTGGTTCCGCCGCGGCGACGACGGCCGGTTCCTGTGGCCCGGCTTCGGCGAGAACTCCCGCGTACTGAAGTGGGCGATCGAGCGGATCGAGGGCAAGGTCGAGGCGATCGACACCCCGATCGGCCGGGTGCCGACGCCGGAGGGGCTGGACACCACGGGGCTGGACATGTCTGAGGAGGACCTGGCCGAGGTGCTCAAGGTCGACCCGGAGGAGTGGAAGGCGGAGATCCCGCAGGTGCAGGAGTGGTTCGACAAGTTCGGTGAGAAACTGCCCAGCGTCCTGTGGGCCGAGCTGGACACTCTGAAGTCTCGGCTGGGTATCCACTGAATCGTCACTATTGCTCCATCGATCAAGACCGCTCTGCCGGATAAGCTTCCGCCGTGACGCTGCGCGACTTCATTTATTCGCTGTACGAGCGCCGGCTGCGACGGCGGCTGGCCGGCACCCAGATACCGCGACACGTGGGCGTGATGCTCGACGGCAACCGCCGCTGGGCTCGCTCGGTCGGCTTCGACGACCCCAACGAGGGTCACCGTGCCGGCGCGGCGAAGGTCGAGCAGCTGCTGAGCTGGTGCGACGAGGCCGGGGTCGAGGTGGTCACGCTGTGGCTGCTGTCCACCGACAACCTCAACCGGGCGCCGAAGGAGCTCGACCCGCTGCTGCGGATCATCGAAGGGCTGGCGACCGAGCTGGCCGACGAGGCGAACCCGTGGCGGCTGCGGATCGTCGGTGCGAAGGATCTGCTGCCCACCCATACCGCCGAGGCGCTGAAGGCGGCAGAGGAGCGTACCCGGGAGCGTACCGGCGGGGTGCAGGTCAACATCGCGGTCGGGTACGGCGGGCGCCAGGAGATCGCCGACGCCGTACGGTCGCTGCTGATCGAGCACGCCAAGGCCGGCACCAGCATCGAGGCGCTCGCGGAGCTGCTCGACGTGGACCACATCGCCGAACACCTCTACACCAAGGGCCAGCCCGATCCGGACCTGATCATCCGTACCAGTGGGGAACAGCGGCTCTCCGGCTTCCTGCTGTGGCAGAGTGCTCACTCGGAGTTCTACTTCTGCGAGGCGTACTGGCCGGACTTCCGGCGGGTGGACTTCCTGCGCGCGATCCGCTCGTACGCCTCTCGCCACCGCCGGTACGGCAACTAGACCGGGACCTCGGTCGCGTCGCTACTAGCCGTGCTCGCGTTGCCCAGCTAGCGTCGATGTCACGGCGCGGGGACCACCCGCGCCGCCGGGAGGCCCGGTTGGTGACAGAGCCAGGGGGCCGGCACCCGGCCTCGTGTGGCCGGGCGCCGGACGCCAACACGGTCCATGTCCTACGACGTGGCCGGCGAGAGACAGGGGCGGGTGCCCCCAGACGGAGCCGTGCCGTGACCAGTGAGCCTTCCCGCGCCCGTAGCAGATCGACCGCTGCGAAACTGAGCCCCGATGTGAAGCGCCGCGCGACACGTACCCCCGCCAAGAAGCGCACCGTGGCAGACGCCGCACCCGCCCGCCGGACCTACGTGGTCGACACCTCGGTATTGCTGTCGGATCCGGCGGCGTTCCTCAAGTTCGACGAGCACGAGGTAGTCATCCCGCTGGTGGTGATCAGCGAGCTGGAGGCGAAACGGCACCATCCCGAGCTGGGCTGGTTCGCGCGACAGTCGCTGCGGCTGCTGGACGAGCTGCGGATCAAGTACCAGCGGCTGGACGGGCCGATCCCCGCGAACGACGTCGGCGGCACCATCCGGGTGGAGCTGAACCACGCCGAGCCGGAGCTGCTTCCGCCCGGCTTCCGCGCCGACACCAACGACGCCCGGATCCTGACCGTGGCGCTGGCGATCGCGGCCGAAGGCGGCGACGTCACGCTGGTCACCAAGGACATGCCGCTGCGGGTGAAGGCGGCCGCCGTCGGCCTCGCCGCCGACGAGTACCGGCACGGCCAGGCAAGCGACCCGACCTGGACCGGTACGGCGGAGCTGGAGGTCACCGAGGACGAGGTCAACCAGCTGTACGCCGGCGAACACGTCGACCTGGTCGCGGCCCGCGAGCTGCCCTGCCACACGGGGCTGGTGCTGCTCTCCACGCGGGGCTCGGCGCTCGGCCGTACCGCTCCTGACAAAACCGTCCGGCTGGTACGCGGTGACCGGGAAGCCTTCGGGCTGCGGGGCCGCTCCGCGGAGCAGCGGATTGCGCTGGACCTGCTGCTCGACGAGAGCGTCGGGATCGTCTCGCTCGGCGGCCGTGCCGGCACCGGCAAGTCCGCGCTGGCGCTGTGCGCCGGGCTGGAAGCGGTGTTGGAGCGGCGCAAGCACAAGAAGGTGATCGTGTTCCGCCCGCTGTACGCCGTCGGCGGCCAGGAGCTCGGCTACCTGCCCGGCAGTGAGTCGGACAAGATGGCGCCCTGGGCGCAGGCGGTGTACGACACCCTCGGCTCCGTGGTCTCCGACAGCGTGATCGAGGAGATCCTCGACCGCGGCATGCTCGAGGTGCTGCCGTTGACCCACATCCGGGGCCGGTCGCTGCACGACGCGTTCGTGATCGTCGACGAGGCGCAGTCACTGGAGCGTGGCGTACTGCTGACGGTGCTGTCCCGGATCGGGACCGGCTCCCGGGTGGTGCTCACCCACGACGTGGCGCAGCGCGACAACCTGCGGGTGGGGCGGCACGACGGCATCACCGCCGTGATCGAGGCGCTGAAGGGGCACCCGCTGTTCGGGCACGTCACGCTGACCCGCTCGGAGCGTTCCCCGATCGCCGAGGTGGTCACGGACCTGCTGGAAGACATCCACCAGTAGGCCCGTGCGTGGGCTTGCACCTCACGCGGCGTGAGGGCATAGCGTCGCGTCATGGCTGAGGACAGCAGGAAGGTCGGCGAGCTGGCCGAGGCGACCGGGCTCACGGTGCGTACGTTGCACTACTACGACGAGATCGGCCTGCTCACGCCGTCGGCACGCACCCGTACCGGGCACCGCCGGTACGCCGACGCCGACGTGCAGCGGCTCTACCGGATCTGTCTGCTGCGCCGGCTGGGGCTGACGCTGGAGGAGATCGGCGCCGCGCTCGACGACCCCGCGTGGGATCTCGCGGCGGCGATGCACCGCCACATTGAGCAGCTCGACGAGCGGCTCGCCCTCAGCCACCGACTTCGGCAGCGGCTCGCCGCGATGGTCACCGTGCTCGACGAGCAGGGCGAACCACCCACCGGCGAGCTGCTCGACGCTCTGGAGGAGATGACAATGCTCGACACCGCGGTACGCCGCCGCATCCCCGGCCTGGTGTACGCCGACATCCAGGCCGCCCACGACTACCTGGTACGCGTCTTCGGCCTGGAGCCGGGACGGCTGGACCGGGACGGCGACGGCCACGTCACGCACGCCGAGGTGACCGCCGGAGACGGGGTGATCTGGCTGCACCGGGTGGCGCCGGAGTTCGGCTGCAGTCGCCGAAGACGCTCGGCTTCGACACCGCCGGGATGTCGGTGATGGTCCACGACGTCGACGCGCACTACACGCACGCGGTGAAGGAAGGTGCCACCGTCGTGTACGAGCCGACCGACATGCCGTACGGCGTCCGCGAGTACGGCGCCCGGGACCTGGAGAACCGGCTCTGGTCGTTCATGACACCGCTCGACTGAAGCCGGCTGCTGCCAGAGGCGCTCGGCTGCTGCCAGAGGCGCCCGATTTTGACCACCTACCGTACGATTTGGGGCTCCTGCGTGGTCTGGCGCTCTACGGACAGTGATAAGCGAGATGGCTCGTGAGGAAGGACACCTTTTGTCACCTCGGGGCTGCGACGGCGTTAGTGAGTACGAGATGGTGGGCGGCTGTGGGCACGTCCGGTGTGCCCAGCAGATGGTCGTAGACTCCGGCCGCCGTCAAGATCGGTGGCCGCGCCGTGGCTCGATTCGCCGGCGTACCGAGTCGCAGACGAAGGGATAGTGCGTGAGTCGGAGTTGGATCCGAGTCAGCTTCCGCGTCTTCGCAGTCTTTCTCCTGGTGGCTGGTCTGGTCGCCGGTGTGTACGCCGGGGTGACCCGGCAGGCTGCGGACGAAGCCGCCAAGCGAGCCGCCAGCGAGTCCGCCGAGGACCGCGCCCTGGCGGACCTCGACCGGGTCTCCCGTGACGCCAGCCGCACCGCGCTGGGGCACAAGTCACGGGCGGACGCCGCGGCGCGCGCCAAGGCCAAGGCGGACGCGGCGGGCAAGGAAGCCGCCGACCGTGCCGCCGCCGCGGACGAGGCCCTCGACGACAAGAAGGACGACGCCAAGCCGTCGGACCCGATCGGTCCCATCCCGGACTCCTGCAAGGAGTACACCGGCAACAGGGCGATCGGCTGCACCCTGCTGCTCGAGTGGGGCTACGAGCTGAAAGAGATGCCCTGCCTGGAGAAGCTCTGGGACCACGAGAGCGGCTGGAACGAGCGCGCCCGCAACTCCTCCAGCGGCGCGTACGGCATTCCGCAAGCTCTGCCGGGCGACAAAATGGCCAAGTACGGCGACGACTGGGAGACCAACCCGGTGCCCCAGATCAAGTGGGGCCTCGACTACATCAAGGGCCGCTACGACACCCCCTGCGGCGCCTGGAGCTTCTTCCAAAGTAATGGTTGGTATTAGCCAGCACGTGAGTCGCAACTACTGCCCGCGGTCCGATTGGATCGCGGGCGGTGTGTTTGTGGGCCGTAGCGGCTAACGTGGATCTCGCCGGCAATCCTGCGACGGAGCGGCGGTGGCGATGGCAGACGGCACGGGCATCACCCGTATCGAGGTCGACGTGGCGATCGTGGGCGCCGGGCCGACCGGCCTGTTCGCGGCGTACTACGCCGGGTTCCGGGGCCTGTCGACGGCGGTGATCGATGCGCTGCCCGAGCCGGGCGGTCAGGTCACCGCGATGTACCCCGAGAAGTTGATCTACGACGTGGCCGGTTTCCCGGCGGTACGCGGACGCGAGCTGGTCGCCAACCTGGTGGAGCAGGCCGCGTCGTACCACCCGCATTACCTGTTGGGGGAGCGGGCCGAGACGCTCGAGTACGAGTCCGACGACAAACCCACCGTGAAGCTCGGCGGCGGCAGCGCTGTCCACTGTGGAGCGATCCTGATCACCGGCGGGATCGGCAGCTTCACGCCGCGTCCGCTGCCTGCGGCCGACGAATTCGGCGGTCGCGGGATCGTCTATTTCGTACCAGAGTTGGAAGTGCACCGCGGTGAGGACGTCGTGGTGGTCGGCGGCGGCGACTCCGCGTTCGACTGGGCGCTCGCGCTGCACCCGATCGCGCGGCGGGTGACGATGGTGCACCGGCGGGACAAGTTCCGCGCGCACGCCGCCACCGTCGATCGGGTGAAGTCGCTGGGCGTACCGATCATCGTGAACGCACAGGTCACTGAGGTGATCGGCGACGGCCGGGTGGAGGGGGTACGGATCGAAGCGCGCGACGAGCCGCCGCAGGTCATCCCCGCCCAGACCATCGTCGCCGCGCTCGGCTTCACCGCTGACCTGGGCCCGCTCGCCGACTGGGGTTTCGAGCTGGACAAGCGCCACATCAAGGTCGACACCACGATGGCGACCAACCAGACGCGGGTGTTCGCCGCCGGGGACATCTCCGACTACCCCGGCAAGGTACGGCTGATCGCCGTCGGCTTCGGCGAGGCCGCCACCGCCGTGAACAACGCCGCCGTCGCGATCGACCCCGGCGCGCACCTGTTCCCCGGCCACTCGAGCAACCTCGACAACCCGTAGGCCAGCCCAAGGCCGCGGACTAGGTGACCGGGGCGGCGGGGAGTGGGGCGCCGTCGAAGTCGACCACCGAGTAGCGGCGCAGCTTCTCCAGCCGGTGGTACGAGTCGATCACCCGGATCGTGCCGCTCTTGGAACGCATCACGATCGACTGGGTGGAGGCGCCGCCGGAGCGGTAGTGGACGCCGCGCAGCAGGTTGCCGTCGGTGATCCCGGTGGCGCAGAAGAACATGTTGTCGCCGGAGACCAGATCGTCGGTGTGCAGCACCCGGTCCAGGTCGTGTCCGGCGTCGATCGCCTTCTGACGTTCGTCGTCGTCGCGTGGCCAGAGCCGCGCCTGGATCGCGCCGCCCATGCACTTGAGCGCGCAGGCGGCGATGATGCCTTCCGGCGTACCGCCGACGCCCATCAGTACGTCGACGCCGCTGGACTCGCGGGCGGCGCTGATCGCGCCGGCCACGTCGCCATCGGAGATGAACGCGATCCGGGCGCCCGCGTCGCGTACGTCGTCGACCAGTTGCTCGTGCCGGGGCCGGTCCAGGATGCAGACCGTGACGTCGGAGATGGCGGAGCGCTTCGCCGCCGCGATCCGGCGCAGGGTTTCCGGCACCGGCGCGGTGATGTCGATCGCGTCGACACAGTCCGGGCCGACGGCGAGCTTCTCCATATAGAACACCGCTGACGGGTCGAACATCGCGCCCCGCTCGGTCACCGCCAGTACGGCGAGCGCGTTCGGCATCCCCTTGCTCATCAGCGTCGTGCCGTCGATCGGGTCGACCGCGACGTCCACCGGCGCGCCGCTGCCGTCGCCGACCTGCTCGCCGTTGTAGAGCATCGGGGCGTTGTCCTTCTCGCCCTCGCCGATCACCACCACGCCCTGCATCGGCACCGAGTTGATCAGCAGCCGCATCGCATCGACGGCTGCCTGGTCACCGCCCTCCTTGTCACCCCGGCCCACCCAGCGGCCGGCGGCCATCGCGGCGGCTTCGGTGACCCGTACCAGGTCCATTGCCAGGTTGCGGTCAAGATCCTCGGTGGTACGTACGTCCTCGGTGGTACGTACGTCCTCGGCGGGCTGTGGGCTGGCGGGCGGGGCGGTCATCTCGAGCCTCCTAGCATCGGGCTGCTGTGGCGCGCTCACGTACCGTCAAGCGGACGGTTACCCGAATCTTGGCAGACCTGATCGCTCGTTCCACATCGGGGTAAGGGACGATATGAGAGTGACCACCCCGAGCCCGATCCAAACCACCGGCGGCCGCCGCCCGCGTGATCTGGTGTTGTCGCTGGCAGTGCTCCTGGTGCCGATCGGGTTGGTGCTTCTGCTGTTTCAGTACATCGGCGGCGACCGCGAAGTGACCGTGGTCGACCCGGCACCTGCGATCGCGGAGGCCCGCGCCGCCGGGCTCCCGGTTGCCGAGCCGGGCAAGCTTCCGGACGGTTGGAAGCCGACCAGCGCGGTGACCCGCATCAAGGACGGCACGGTCACGCTGCGGATCGGGTACGTGAGCCCGAGCGGCGGCTTCGTACAGCTGGTCGAGTCGAACGCCGACGCCGCGGAGCTGCTGCGCGATGAGCTGGGTGGCGGCGGGCGCCCCGACGGGGTGGCCGAGCTGGGCGGCCGGTCGTGGCAGACGTACCCGGGTCGCGAGTCCGAACGCGCGCTGGTGCTGACCGAGCCGGAACGTACGGTCATCGTGCTGGGTCGCGCGCCGGACGAGGAGCTTCGGGAGCTGGCCGCCGCGCTGCGCTGATCGGCTAGGAGACGCCGGAGGCTTCGAACGGGTCTGGGCGACGGCCCGAGCCGTCCGCAAACCAGTTGGGCGAACGAAAGCGAGTCGATAATCGTGGGTAAGCGCATCGACTATCTCGATGACCCAGAAGCACCACCGGCGAGCAGCGCCGTGCCGTCCGTGAACGTGGTCGTCCTCAGCGACGCAGGCGAGATCCTTCTGATCCGTCGTACCGACAACGGCAACTGGGCGCTTCCCGGTGGTGCTATGGATCCAGGTGAATCGATGACCGACGCCGCTGTACGCGAAGTCGAGGAGGAGACCGGGATCACGTGTGAAGTGACGGGTCTGGTCGGCGTCTACACCAACCCGCGGCACGTCATCCTCTACACCAGCAACAACGAGGTGAGGCAGGAATTCTCGCTCGTCTACACCGCCCGGGCACTCATCGGTACGCCTACGCCCAGCGACGAGTCATCCGCCGTCCGCTGGGTAAGAGCCGAGGATGTCGGCAACTACCAGATGCACCCGTCGATGCAGCTTGGGATCGAGCATTTTCTCGCCAAGCTGCCAGCGCCCTACCTCGGCTGAGCGTCGAGTCGCGCGAGAAATTCGACAGTCTCCGTTGTGTGGCTGTCAGTCGATCAGGCGGCGGCGCATGTGGCGGGAGGCTAGCAGCCACATCGCCGCTGCGAAGATCATCAGCGCGGTGACGTGCCACAGGTCGACCAGGGGGCGCAGCCCGAACACGGCGTGGCGTACCAGCTCGACGCAGTGGTAGAGCGGGTTGAGCTGGCTGACCACCCCGGCCCAGTCGGGGAGCGTGTCGATCGGGAAGAACGTACCCGCGACCAGGAACAACGGGGTCAGCAGCGCCGAGATCACGTAGTTGAACGAGTCGATGCCGGGCACGATCGCGCTCATCCAGATCCCGAACAGACCGAAGCCGAAGCCGGTCAGGAAGGCGATCAGTGGCACCAGCAGCATCCCGAAGCTGGGGTCCAGCCCGAAGGCCATGGCGACCAGCATCGGGGCGCAGCCGTACACCCCGGCCTTCATCCCGATCCAGAGCCCCTCGCCGGTGACCAGCTCGTGGGTGTCGACAGGGGTGGCCAGCATCGCGTCGTACGTCCGCTGGTAGACGCGCCGGATGAAGGTCTGGAACATCCCCGCGAACGCGGTGCTGAACAGCACCGCGGTGGCGACGATCCCGGTGCCGAGGAACTCGATGTAGTCGTAGCCGGCGACCACGGCGACCAGCGAGCCGAACCCGAACCCGAACGCCAGCAGGTAGATCGTCGGCTCCACGACCGCCGAGAACGTGGTCGACGCCCAGTATCGGCGGAAGATCGTACGGTCGTGGAAGAGCACGCCGCCCAGCGCGCTCGGCTCGATCCAGCGCAGTCTGCGCGCGGTGGCGGCGGGCGGCGCGACAGTGTGCGGTACGGCGGTCATTCCACGGTCTCCCCGGTGAGGGTCACGAACACGTCTTCGAGGTTGGCGGGACGGCGTACGCCACCGTCTCCGAGCTGATCGGCGAGCGACGGCGGGAACTGCTCGGCGCGCAGCACCAACACACTCGGGCCGGCGCGCCGGGTGGTCATCCCGGCGGCCTGCGCCAGGGACTCCAGCTCGGCGAGCCGCTCCGGCCCGCCGAAATACTCCATCGCGGACTCGCCGGCGTACTGGCTGATCAGTTTGGCGGGGGCGTCGCGGGCGACGATCTTTCCGTGGTTCATCATCGCCACGTCGTCGGCGAGCCGCTCCGCCTCCTCGATGTAGTGCGTCGACATAAGCACCGTGACGCCCTCCGTACGCAACCTGTCGATCAGCGACCACAGCTCCTGGCGTACCTGCGGATCCAGGCCGACGGTGGGCTCGTCGAGTAGCACCAGCTGTGGCCGGTGCACCAGCCCGCGCGCGATCAGCAGCCGCCGGCGCATCCCGCCGGAGAGCGTGTCGACCTGGGTGTGGGCGCGGTCGGTCAGCTGCGCGATCTCCAGCGCCCGGGTGACGGCGGCGGCACGGTCGCGGCGCGGCACCCGGTAGAGCCGGGCGAACACCTCCAGGTTGGCCCGCACCGACAGCTCGGCGTCGAGATTGTCCTGCTGCGGCACCACCCCCATCAGCGCCCGCGCCTGCTTGCTCTGCGACGGCACAGGAAAGCCCAGCACGCTGATCTCACCGTGGTCGGCGATCGACTGCGCGGTGAGCATCCGCATGGTGGTGGATTTGCCGGCCCCGTTCGGCCCGAGCAGCCCGAGACAGATCCCGCTCGGCACGTCGAGGTCGAGCGCGTCGACGGCGGTCAGTGCGCCGAACCGCTTGGTGATGCCCCGAATGCTGATCGCCAGCCGTTGCGCGTCGTCCATTGGTCGGACGTTACGTCGTGGGTACGACAATCAGCCAGCGGATTCCGCATCGCCCCCGGCGCGGGCCGCCCGGGCGGCGTCCAGTTTCTCCCGTGCCCCGTCGAGTTTGGTCTGGCACAGGTCGGCGAGCCGTTCGCCGCGTTCCCACAGCGCCAGCGACTCCTCGAGGGTGGCGCCGCCGGCTTCCAGCTTCTCCACCACCTCCGCCAGCTCGGCACGGGCCGCCTCGTAGCTCAGCTCGTCAGTCATCGTCCTGCCTCAAGGTTTGTGGCCATTCTGCTGTCTCCCGGCGATCGGTGACCGCACATCGACCGCAAACCCGCATCACGTCGCCCCGGCCTCGGCGGTGGCGGCCTCGGCGGTGGCGGCCTCGGCGGTGGCGGCCAGCTCGCCTTCGGCGAGGCGGATCCGGAGCCGGTCACCCGCGGTCACGTCGGCGGGGCGGCGTACCACGGTGCCGTCGGGGCGGTGCACCACGGCGTACCCCCGGGTAAGGGTTGCCTGGGGGGACAACGCACGCAGTCTCGCGCGGGTGTGCGTCAGCTCGGCGGTGGCCGCGTCGAGGCGGTGCACCAGGCAGCGCGCGGCACGGTCGCGCAGTGCCCGCAGCTGCTCGGCGTGGCGGTCCAGGAGCGTCTCGGGCCGGGCCAGGGCGGGGCGGGTACGCAGCGCGTCCAGCCGGTGTTGTTCGCGGGTCAGCAGGTTGCCGACGGCGCGATCGAGGCGCCCCCGGGCCACGCTCACCAGTCGGCGCTCCTCGGCCAGATCCGGCACGATCCGCTTCGCCGCGTCGGTCGGCGTGGAGGCCCGTACGTCGGCCACGTAGTCCACCAGCGGGGTGTCCGTCTCGTGGCCGATCGCGCTCACCACGGCGGTGCGGCAGGCGTACACCGCACGGCAGAGCGCCTCGTCGGAGAACGGCAGCAGATCCTCCACGCCACCGCCGCCGCGCGCCAGCACGATCACGTCCACCTCGGGGTCGCGGTCGAGCGTGCCGAGCGCGTCGATCATCGCCGGCACGGCGTTCGGCCCCTGCACCGCCACGTTGACCACCCGGAACCGTACGCCCGGCCAGCGGCGGCGCGCGTTGGTCAGCACGTCGCGTTCGGCGGCGCTGGCGCGTCCGGTGACCAGCCCGACGCAGTGCGGCAGGAACGGCGGGCGCCGCTTCAACGCGGGATCGAACAGCCCT
>JBOGDG010000027.1:1202-13515 GCA_050701655.1 Micromonosporaceae bacterium | reverse complement strand
GCACCGGGACGTCCCGCAACAGCCCGGAGACCCAGCCGGCCGCGAACGCGTCACCCGCCCCGACCGGGTCGACCACGGGCACCGCCCGCGCCGGGGCCTTCCAGGTTTGCGTCCCGTCAGTGGCCCAGGCGCCGCGGCCGCCGTCCTTGACCACCACGACCGCCGCGCCCCGCTCGATGAACCAGGCCGGCTCCAGGTCCAGCAACGTCAGCTCCTCGGCGCCGACCAGCACGGTGTCCACCAGCGGGGCGAACTCCTCGACCAGGGAGCGCCAGGTGGCCACGCTTGCCAGCCGGAGCCGGATGTTGGGGTCGAAGACCACGTGCCGGGCGGGGTCGGCGGCCGCTCTGACCGCGTCCCGGGCGGAGTCGGAGAGCACCGCGGTGATCCCGGTCAGGTGCACCACCGGCGCCGCGGCGAGCGCCGCCTCGGGGAGGTCCTCGACACACAGCGCCGATCCCGCGGACCCGCTCCGGCGGTAGACCACCTGAATCGGCTGGCCGGCGGGCGCGTCCCGGATCAGCAGCCCGGTCGGACGCTCGGGGTCCGTGACCACCCCGGTGACGTCGACGGCCTCGCCCCGCAGGGTACGCAACACCGCCACGCCCATCGGGTCGGCGCCGACCCGGCCTACGTACGCCACCCGGTGGCCGAGCCGGGACAGCCCGATCGCGACGTTGGCCTCGGCACCGGCCACCGAGGCGTCGAACCAGCGGGCGTGCGACACAGCGGCGCCGGGCTCGGCGAGGAACAGCGCCATCGCCTCGCCGAGGGTCACCACCTCCGGGCGGTCCAGCATCGTCACCTCCTCGCCGAGTCCCCGACTCTACGCAACCCGGCTCTCCGTGCCGGCCGGTGCCGCGGTGCGTACCGGTCCGTAGGATTCGCGGCGTGGACGCACAGGCGAGGCGTGACCGGCTGCGGGACCGGGCCGGGGGTGTCTGCTGGGCGGCGCGATCGGGGGCGCGCTCGGCGCGCAGCACAGCGGCGACTCCGACTCCACCGGCGCGATCGCCGGGAACATCCTGGGTGCCATGCTCGGCACCGCCGCGCTGCCCACCGACTGGCTGGCGCGGGTCGAGCTGGCCGAGCTGGTCGGCACCGTCGCCGACGACCTGGTCGACGCCGTGGCCGGCGACACCGACCGGCTCGTCGACCGGTACTCGTGATCATCTCGGGGCCTGCCTGCCGCGGTGGCGCGGGCGGGCGCCCTGGCGGAGGCGGGCGGGCGGCGGATCCTCGGCATTACCGGGCCGCCGGGCCGCCGGCGCCGGCAAGTCGACACTCGCCACCACGCTGGTCGGACCGCAAGGGGGGCGCCCCGACACATTCGAAGTCGCGGGTTACGTCGCTGCTGCGCCGGTTGCGGTCCACCGAGCAGTTTGTGTACGCGCCGGCGTTCCGTCGTGAGATCGAGGAGCCGATCGCGGGGGCGATCCCGTTGCCCGCGACGTGGCGCTGGTGGTCACCGAGGGCAACTACCTGCTGGTGTGGGACGGCGTCGCCGACCTGCTCGACGAGTCCTGGTACGTCGAGCTGGACGAGCCGACCCGGCTGGCCCGGCTGGTCGACCGGCACGTCGGGCTTAACGGGCAATCCGTACGCACGGCTGTGTCGTACCTATGGAAAGGGCTACGGAGGGCAGAACAGTGAGGCGATTGCTGGCGACAGTCGTGCTGACGGCGCTGCTCGCGGGGTGCGGCGGCGGCTCTGGCGGCGGTGGCGGCACGTCGGTGGACGTGACGCTAACCGACTTCAAGCTGGCCTTCTCCGAGCAGCCGACGAAGCCCGGGAAGTACACCTTCAACGTGAAGAACGAGGGGAAGGTCGACCACGCACTGAAGGTCGAGGGTCAGGGCATCGAGGAGGAGACGGAGACCCTCGCACCGGGCAAGTCCGCGACCCTGACCGTCACGCTGCAGAAGGGCAGCTATGAGTTCTACTGCCCGGTGGGCGACCACGACGACAAGGGGATGAAGACCACGATCGAGGTCGGCGGCTCCGGCGGCGGTAACGGCGAGACCGGCGGTACGTCCGACGACAACGGCGGCTACTAGATTCTCGGCCTGCGCAGCGCCCGCCTGCTGCGGTTAGTGTTGCGCCATGACTGAGGTCCAGACCGACGAACACGGGCGGCCCGAGCCGCCGCTCGAGGGTGACGAGGTCGCGACGCTACTGGGCTTCCTGGACTACCAGCGCGCGACGCTGGAGTGGAAGTGCCGGGGGTTGAGCGACGAGCAGCTGCGGGTGGCACTGCCGCCGACGTCGATGACGCTGGGCGGGATGCTGAAGCATCTGGCGTGGGTCGAGGACTACTGGTACACCAAGACGATCGTCGGCGAGCCGATGCCGGAGCCATGGGCCAGTGTGGACTGGAAGGCCGATTCCGACTGGGAGTGGCACAGTGCAGCCGACGACACCGGCGACGAGCTGCGGGCCCTGTGGGCCGACCGGGTCAAGCGCTCCCGGGCCGTCGTGGACGCCCGGCTCGGTCAGGTTGAGGTCGAGGCGCTCCGCGAGTCGTACTCCGCATGGGGCGGCCAGGGACGCGTCTCGCTCCGGTGGGTGCTCGTGCACATGATCGAGGAGTACGCGCGGCACAACGGCCACGCCGACCTGATCCGGGAGTCGATCGACGGCCAGACGGGCGAGTGAGGGATCAGCCCGCCAGCTAAGAGCTGCCAGGCCGATATCGACCTGGCAGCCCGCGGCGTACGTCCTCCTACCTGAGCACTCTGATGTCGGTCTTCACGATGGCGACACCGGGCACCCGGGAGGCCTCCATCTCGGTGCGTACCGTCCCGATCCCGGGCTTGAGCCCGCGTACGGTGACCGTGTACGTCACCCGGTCGCCCGGCACCGCGTCGGTCGAGACCACCCGCAGATCCTGCGTGGGCAGGGTAGCCACCATGTCGCCCTCACCCAGCTGGTTCTCCGCACCGACCAGGAAGTCCTGGCCGTTGGGGTCACCCGGCAGGTTCGCCGGGTCGTAGGCGTACGTGATGTCCTCCGTCCCGTCGATGCCCATCCACACCTGGAACACCCGGTCGCTGCTGGTGCCGAACACGTTGAGCCGGAACTCGATCACCACCCAGGAGTTCACGCCGTCGCTGAGTACGGCGGCGAAGATCCCCTCGGCCGCGGAGCCGTCCAGGTCGGTCCAGAACGGCGCGAGCATGTTGTTCGGCCGCGCCGGGTCCGGGCCGGTGGGCAGGTTGCAGCAGTTGTTGTCCTCCGCCGTACCGCCGCCCATCAGGATGTAGCCGTTGGAGTCGACCCCGATCCGGTCCCAGGTCTGCCCGGCGTACTCGATCGGCGGTACGCCGTAGTTGATGATCTCCTCGTCACCGATCGGGTCCGGGGTGATCCCGAAGCCGTCCAGTGGGATGTAGCCGAACAGCTCTCCCGGATCCACCGCCGGCACCCCCGGCTGCGCACCGGCCAGCGTCACGTCGTGCAGCCGGGCGTGGTGGGCGTCGATCAGCGCGGCACCTTCGGTACCGGTGATCTTCAGCTTCTCTGTGGTGTACGTGTCCAGGTCGACCACCTGGTCCTCGAAGGACTGGTTGGCCGCCTCGACCGTGCAGGTGGACTCGCCGCCTCTCGCGACGGTCAACGGCGTACACGCCTGGGTCAGGTCCACCGAACCCTGCTGGTGTACGAACGCCACCGGCAGATGCAGTGCCGCCCCGCGCCGCGAGGTCAACATCACGGTGCCGAACCGTTGCTCGCCCAGCGGCGCGTCGGACTCGATGATCACCGTCACCGTCCGGGACCGCCCCGGCTCCAGGGTGAACGTACGGGGTGCCACCGTGATGCTGGAGTCGGCGGCCGTGGTGGCGCTGGTCCTGAACCTCTCGATCCGCCCGCTGGTGTTGCTGACCACCCGGGTGGTGACCAGCCGGCCCGGCATCACCGGCGCGTTGATCGACGGCAGGTTCAGGTGTACGGCGGTCTTCGGGTCGTTGCCGAGCGCCGCGAACCGTTCCGCGGTCTCGTCCAGGGTCAGCGGCGAGACGATCGACTCGCCGATGTCGATCCGGCCCGCCCCCATGTCGAACGGGTCGGCCGGGGTGCTGGTGTCCTCCTTGACGACGTCGGTGACCGCGCTGGTCATCAACGCCGACCGGATCTGGCCTGGCGTCCAGTCCGGGTGTACGGCGCGTACCAGGAGCGCGGCGCCGGCCACGTGCGGCGAGGACATCGACGTACCGGCGATCGCCTGGAACAGCTCGCCGGGCGGACCGCCGCCGCCCACCGGGTCGGGTGTGGGCGTCGCCGGGCTGGCGCCGGCCAGGATCTGTACGCCGGGTGCGGTCAGGTCGGGTTTGACGAACATCCCGCCCGGGCCACGGGACGAGAACGCCGCCATCACGTCGCCCTGCCCGTCACGGGCTTCGCCCTGCCCGAATTCGCCGGTCACGTCGGTGTGGCTGTCCAGGAAGGCCTTGAAGTCTGTACCGTCGGCCAGGTGCACGGCCGGCAACCAGTGGTTGTCGGTCTCCACGTCGGCCAGGGTCGGGTTGTAGAGCACCATGCCCTCGCCGCCGCCCGAATGGACCACGAATCCCTTCCAGACCCGTGCCTGGGTACCGCGCTGGCATGCCACGATCAGCCCGTCGAACACCGTGGGACTGGACGGCTGGGTGCCGCACAGCGGGTCGTCGTACCCGGGTACGTTGCCGGCCAGCACCACCGGCAGCGGACCGGCGCCGGACGTGATGGTCGCGCCGTCGACGCTGAAGGTGTCGCCGTTGCCGGCGGTCAACGACAGCGTGGTGGCGAACTCCCGGGTCTGGATGGACGCCCCGACCGTGGTGGTCCACGGCGACAGGTGGTTGGCCGTACCGGCCGTGGGCCCGCTGTTGCCCGCCGACGCCGAGACCAGTACGTCAGCCGCGTACGCGTCCAGGAACGCCAGCTCGACCGGATCGGTGAACGGCTGCGTACCGCCCGAGATCGAGAAGTTGATCACGTCGACGCCGTCCAGGATGGCCTGCTCCACGGCACTCGCGGAGTCGAAGCTGAAGCAGCCCTGCGGACCGCAGACCTTGTACTCCATCACCCAGGCGCCGGGCGCCAGGCCATGGATGGACGGCAGCGGCCTGCCGAGCGCCACCACGTCATCGACGATGTTGCCGGCCGAGGTGGACGAGGTGTGCGTACCGTGGCCGTCCCCGTCGCGGGCGGTGCCGGCGAACGGGTCGTCGCCGATCGCCGCGTCGTAGAGGTCGGTGAAGTGCGCACCGCCGACCAGCTTGTTCTGGCAGACGAACGGGTCGTTCGCCGGGGTCAGCGGGTTGTCGCCGTAGTTGCACTCCCGGGCCGGACCCGGCGGCGGCTTCAGGTTGCCCTGATCGGCGAACGACGGGTGCTCCGGCCAGATCCCGGTGTCCAGGTTGCCGTAGATCACGCCCTCGCCGGCGTTCGCGGTGCCGCCCAGCTCGTCGTACGCCGGTGGCGCGTTGACGAACTCCGGGCTGGAGTCGGTCAGCGGCTTGGCCAGCGCGTTGCGCTGCACCGCCACCACACCAGGGATCTTGAGTACGGTCCGCGCCGCGTTCGCCGGGATGGTGGCCGCGACGCCGCCGTAGACGATGCGCAGTTGGCCGCTCACCGTCGCACCGGGTACGGCCTTGTGCAGCGCCGCCGTGAACGCCCGCTCCCGGGAGGCGACGTACGCCTGATAGGCCCCTTCTGCGGCGGACCGCCCGGTGAGGGCCCGCCCGGTGGCCGACGGACTGGTGGCGCGCAGGTTGCCGATCCCGCCCTGGTAGCTGGCGAGCGCGTCGTAGTCGAGTTTGATCATCACGCGTACCGGCGCGCTGTCGGTGCGCTTCAGCAGCGCCGGGTCGCTCTCCGCCAGCCTGCTGCTCGGCGCCTTGGCGGCCGGCACCCGCTGCGGATCGCCCAGCGCCGAGGCGCTCAGCCCGTCGGTACCAGCGGCCGCGCCGTCGTCCGGCGACCCGTACGCGGGAGCCCCGGCGCCCAACGCCAGCGCCGCCGTCGCGGCCAGCACAATCGAACGGTTACGAAGTAGTCGAGATGTGGACGCGCGAGCCATGGCGCAGCCTCCCTTGGGAACCTGCCAACCGGCTACCCCACGTGCGGCCGGCTGGATCAACCGGACCCTCCCACGCGGCGGCGCCGGGGGGACGCCGCCACGTGACCTGCGCAGCACCGTACTCGCACGGTGATCGCTGAGTAACCCTCGCCGGAACCCTTCGCGCCGCCATTCGTCGTCAGACCGCCACGTAGCGGACAGCCAGCTCCCGAATCGTCAGGAACTTGACACAGGAAACGGGCGAGTGAGGGAGTGGGCCCCCCTGGAAGCTAAGAGACCAGGTCGGCGATCTTTCGGAGCGCGGGGACATCGCCGGTGACCAGCAGTGTTGTCACCACGGTCTCCCGCCACCGGGCCAGCTCGTCGCGGATCTTGGCGGGCGGGCCGACCAGGGCGACGTCCTCGACCAGCGCGGTCGGGATCGCGCCGGCGGCCCGCTGCTTGTGCCCGCCGAGGTAGAGCTCCTGCACCTTCTCGCAGACATCCTCGTACCCCATGCGGGCGAACACGTCGCGGTGGAAGTTCATGCCCTTCGCGCCCATGCCGCCGATGTAGAGCGCCAGGCTGGGCCGGATCAGGTCGGCGGCCCGCTCCACGTCGTCGTGCACGACCACCGGCACGGCCGCGGTCACGTCAAACCTTTCGGGGGTACGCCGGGCGCCCGTCCTCGCGAAGCCCTCCGCGAGCGCGGCCCGGTAGAACGCGTCGCTCTTCGGTGAGAAGAACATCGGCAGCCAGCCGTCGGCGATCTCGCCGGCCAGGGCCACGTTCTTCGGCCCCTCTGCGGCCAGGTAGATCGGCAGGTCGGCGCGCAGCGGATGCACCGTGGACTTCAGCGGCTTGCCGAGCCCCGTACCGCCCTGGTACGGAAGCTGGAAGAACTCCCCGTCGTACGCCACCGGCCGTTCCCGGGCGAGGATGGCGCGCACGATCGCGACGTACTCCCGGGTGCGGGCCAGCGGACGGGGGTACGCCTGGCCGTACCAGCCCTCCACCACCTGGGGGCCGGACGCGCCGAGCCCCAGGATGAACCGGCCGCCGGAGAGGTGGTCGAGCGTGATCGCCGCCATCGCGGTCGCAGCCGGCGTACGCGCCGCCATCTGCAGGATGTTGGTGCCCAGCTTCACCCGGGTGGTGGCCGCGCCCCACCAGGCGAGCGGGGTGAGGCAGTCCGAGCCGTACGCCTCCGCGGTCCAGATGGACTCGAAGCCGAGCCGTTCCGCCTCCGCGACGGCCTCCGTGACCCCGGCCGGCGGGCCGGACGACCAGTACCCGGTGTTGTAGCCCAACCTCATCAGCGCCTCCTCGGCCGGTACAGATTAGAACACGTTCTACCACGATTGCCAGCGCGAACCGGCAAGTAGCCTCCCGGCGACCGGCATAGTCTGCGGTGGTGGTGTCCCTTGGTCGGAGACGGCGGGCCGTCCGGGTGCTTCGCGCCGCGTCGATCGCGGTCATTGTCGGGGTGGTGGTGATGGGCGTGCTCTGGGCGCTGCAGCGACAGCTGATCTACTTCCCGGGCCCTGGGCGGCCGCCGCCCGTCGCTGAGCTGCTGCCGGCGGGGGAGGAGGTGACGTTGCGTACCAGTGACGGGCTGCGGCTGGGCGCGTGGCTGGCGCCGGCGGCCTCGCCCGGGCGTGGGGTGTCGGTGCTGGTCGCGAACGGGAACGCTGGAGACCGGTCGCTGCGTGCGTCACTCGCGCGGGCGTTGAACGGGCACGGCCTGTCGGTGCTGCTCTTCGATTACCGGGGGTACGGCGGGAACCCGGGCAGCCCTACCGAGCGGGGACTCGCCCGGGATGTCCGGGCGGGGTACCGGTTCCTGGTGGAGCGTACCGACGACAGGATCCTCTTCTACGGTGAGAGCCTCGGCGCTGCCGTCGTGACCGAGCTGGCCACCGAGCACCCACCGGCCGGGCTGGTGCTGCGCTCACCCTTCACCGACCTGGCCGCGGTGGGGCGTACGCACTATCCGCTGCTGCCGGTGCGGACGCTGCTGCGGGATCGCTATCCGCTGATCGACCACCTGGCGTCGGTGCGCGTCCCCACGGTGGTGGTGTACGGCGCCGCCGACTCGATCATCCCCGCGGCCCAGAGCCGTACGGTCGCCGAAGCCGCGCCCGGCCCGACCACCACAGTGGAGATCCCGGGCGCGGACCACAACGATCGGTCGCTGCTGGACGGCCCCGAGCTGATCTCCGCAGTCGTGGAGCTGGCCGACCAGGTACGCCGTTAGTGGAAGTGCTCTGGCGGGGGCAGCTCTTCGAAGTCGAAGAAGGGCTCGAACTGGCTCCAGGGCAGCCGTACCTCGACCGGGGTGTCGAGGTCCGCGCGCTTCAGGTCGGTGCCGTCGACGTCGATCATGTCCTGGCCGTTGAGCAGCTCCATCGCGGGATGCAGCTGCGCCGCGGGGACGCGGGCGTGTTCGCCCAAGCGGCGCAGCGTCAGGGTGACCGCGGTGGTCTCCGCATCCTCCGGCGGCGGGGCGTCGGCGAGTACGAGTCGGCGGATCCCGGCGCCGACCAGCAGCGCGCGTTCGTGGCACTGGCTGCTGGCCTCCTCGGCCGCCTCCTGCAACGTGAACGGCAGTACGTCGATCGGGTTCCGCCACATCTGCGGCAGCAGCCACTCGTCCCCGTCGATGTGCTCCGAGCGGTACAGCTCGAGCGTCAGCAGGCAGTCCAGCAACTGCGTCAGCGTGGCCGGCCCGGTGATCCCCGACCGGTGACACATGGTGGTGAACGATTCGATGCGGTCGCCGCGGAGCCGTACCCGTTCGTCGTAGTGCTCGCGGGCGTGGCGGGCCGCCAGCTCCTCCTCCCCGGCGGCGTGTCCGGCGGTGGCGCGGGCCACCCATTCGTCGGGGTCGCCGGGGTCGCACCAGGCGGGGGCGTCCCAGTCGAAGGGGTCCGGTAGCTCACCCCACAACCGGCGCGGAAAGCGGTACGGGTGCGGCACGATGCGCAGCAGGTGCACCGAGCAGGGCAGCCACCGCGACCACGCGGGAGACATCTCAGCCTGTTGCCATTCAGGTTTGAACGTCACGAACAGGCACCCTAGCGCGACTCCGCGCAACCGTGGGGGCACACAGGTCCCGGCTACCGGTCACCGAGGAGAGCGGCGAGCGTGGCCGACTCGCTGGCCAGCAGCTCAGGATCATCATCGGGTACGAACTCCAGCAGCGCGTCCAGCTCGGGCCGGTTGCCGGCGGCCTCCGCGAACGCGGCCCGCCACAGGTCGGCGCGGTCGGCGAGTGGCAGCCGGTGGGTGTCCGGCCACCAGGAGAACACGTGCAACGCGCAGACCCGTCCCCGCAGCCGGGCCAGTCCGGCGACCGCGTCCTCGGCGGGTACGCCCACCGGGGGCTGCCAGTACGTGGTGACGTTCGGCGCGTCCACCGCGTCGAGCAGCCGCAGCGTCGCGTCCACCGAGTCGGTGAGCGTGTTGCGATGGAACTCGTACCCCAGCTCGACGCCGTGTTCAGCCGCCAGCGCCGCCGCGTCCCGGGTACGGGCGACCACCGCCCGGGCGCCGGTGTCGTCGACCTGGTCGGTGCCGAGGTTGCCGGCCCAGATCCGGATCCGGGGCGCCCCGAGCGCGACCGCGGCGGCGAGCACCGGCCGGAACTCCGCCGACCCGTGCGGCCCGGCCCGGAAGTAGGACCCGTACGACGCGACGGTCAGCCCGTGGGCGAGCGTGGCCTGGCGTACCTGTTCCAGCCGTACGGGGTCCGACGGCGGGGCATGCACGTCGCCACCCCACTCGATCGTCCGCAACCCCGCCTCCGCCGCGACCCGCAGCACCTCACCCGCTGCCACCCCCCGGTACGTCACCGAGCACAATCCGGGCCTGAACGAGTTGGTCACCGGTCACCTCAAAGGTATCTGCTGGATCTTGGAAGGCTACCGGTCAGGGGGTTACGGGGACGTTGGTGAGGCCTTGGCGGGCGTTTCGGACGGTGTTGGAGGAGTAGACGCGGTTGGGGTTGGACTCGCACTTCGACGTGGAGGAGATGTAGATGGCGTAGTTGCCGACGTCGCCCAGGTCGGAGTCGTTGCCGCGCCAGACGTTGCCGCAGCCGTACCCACTGACGGGGTTGTGGGTTTCATAGCCGTTGGCGAACGTGCCGGGTGTGGTGAACGTGCCGGTGTTGTTCTCCAGCAGGTAGTTACTGCCCTTCACGTCCACCCAGGAGTCGGCGGAGTTCTGGCCGGAGAGGCCGCGGCCGTCGAAGGTGTTGCCGCGTACCACCCCGTCCTGGGTGCCCTCCTTGATGTCGATGTGTTCGGCGGCGACGTTCGGCCCGATGTGGTTATCGAGCATCTGTACGCGGTCGGAGCGGTCCATCCCGCCGGAGTTGCCGTGGCAGCCCCAGTTGGAGTTGGCGGAGCCGATGTAGACGCCCTCGCCGAAGCCCGGCTTGACCAGGCCGACCTGCTCGATCCGCGAGTTGCGGATGATGCCGTCGGCGGAGGACTTCCGGAAGTGCACGCCCTCCTCCTCGATGTGGTGGACGTACACGTTGTCGATCGTCACGTGGTGGGAGTTGTCGAGCACGATCCCCTTCTTCGAGTCGGCCACCGTGAATCCGGTCAGGTTCCAGTACGGCGCGTTGGCGACCCAGAGCCCGTACCCGGAGTCCCAGCCAGGGGTGGGCGACGGACACGACGGCGCCGTGCCGGACGGGCCGTCGTTGATCAGCACCGCGTCCCGCGGCCCGGTCAGGGTGACCGGCGCGCTCGCGGTCCCGGCGCGCTGGGTGAGGAAGGCTCCGTGGTACGTGCCCGAAGCCATCCGGATCGTCTGCCCGGGCTCGGCGGCGTCCAGCGCGGCATTCAGCTCCGCCGGCGTGGACACGTCGACCACGTCGCCACCACCATCGCCTCCGCCGGAGCCGTACACCTCGAACTCCCAGAGCGAGTAGCCGTACCCGGTGCCCCGCTCGGTGCCGTGCATCCGGACGTACCGGCCCTGCACGCCCAGGTTGGTGTGGTCGTCGATGCCGCCGTCGCCGGTCACCGTCCGCACGGAGGTCCAGGTCGCTCCGTCGGTAGAGACTCCGATGGTGTACGCCCTGGCGTACGCGGCCTCCCAGTTCAGCCGTACCCGGCTGATCCTGGCGACGCCGCCGAGGTCGATCCGGATCCACTGCGGATCCGAGCCCTCCGCGGAGGCCCACCGGGTGCCGGTGTCACCGTCGACCGCCTTGTCCGGGGTGAAGCTGGCACTCTCGTTCGACGATGAGGTGGCCGGCTTGTCCCGGGAGATCAGCGCGTCCTCGCCGGCAGGCGCCGCGGTCACGTCGAGGTAGTCGAGGTTCGCCGCGCCGCTGGACGTGGTGGCGGTGACCCGGATCCGGTTCGTGCCGGCGGCCAGGTCGGCGACGGTGGTGACGGTGCTCCAGTTGCTCCAGGCGCCCGTCGGCGGGAACGCCAGGTTGCTGTCGATCAGGCTCCCGTTCAGCCGTACGTCGAGTGGCCGGTTCGCGGAGCTGCCGTTGGCGTACCCGAAGGTGAGGCTGTGCCTGCCCGCCTTCGCGGCGGTGACCGTCCACTCCACGTACGCCCCGGTGGTGTTCGTGGTGTTGCAGAACCCGCTGCCCGAGTAGCCGGCGTGGTCGGAGTCGACGGTGCCCTGACAGTCGGTGTTCTCGGCCTCGTAGCGGGTCTGGCTGGGGTCCGTGCCGCCGACCGATTTCAGGAACAGCGACTCGCCCGGGTCGGTCTTCGACGCGTCCACGCCGTGTCCGCCGGTGTAGTCGCGCTGCTCGTTGTGCGCCCAGTCGGCGATCGGGGTGCCGCCGGCGTCCAGGTGCTGGTAGCCGGTGCCGTTCCAGCCGAACTGGTAGATCCGGTGCCGGTCCGGGTAGTAGTCCTGGTACGGCGCGGTGTCGCTGGTCAGCTGTTTGCGCATGGCGTTGTTGAAGAAGACGTTCTGCGCGCCGGTGGCGCCCGACCACTTCACCGCCTTCTTCCCGGCGCCCCACCAGATCGGGAACCAGTTGGAGTCGTCCGGCCCGCCGCCGCCCTCGTCACCGCAGTTCGTGGTGCAGTTGCCGGAGCGGTGGGCGTACGGCACCGTCACCGTGTTCAGCTCGAACAGGTTGTGCCGTTCCCAGCCACCGTGCAGGTTGAGGTCGGAGTCGAAGTCGTTGCCGATCACCACGTTCCCGGACGCGGACCACTGGAACGTGAAGTGCCGCAGGTTGCGGGAGACGTTGCGGGCGTACAGGGAGTCCCAGACCCGGGA
>JBOGDG010000027.1:0-1192 GCA_050701655.1 Micromonosporaceae bacterium | reverse complement strand
GTCGACGATCTGCAGGTGGGTTGCCTCTTCGGTGACGATCGGGTGGGAGCCGGTCATCTCGGTGCGCACGCCGCGCACCCACGAGTTGGCGGCCCATTTGAAGACGATCCCGTGCATCTGGTACGCCGGCGCCATGTTGCCGTAGTTGTTGACGGCGTCGTCGCGGCTCAGGTCGGGCATCTCCTGGGTGAAGGCCAGATTCTCGAATCCGACGCCGAGCACCGGATCCACGATCGGCGAGGCCTTGGAGTAGTACGTGGTCCCGCCGATCGGCGCCGAGCCGTCCGATGTGGAGTCCACCGGTACGTCGTACTCGAGCGGCTTGTCGATGGTGATCGTGCGGTTGGTGCTGTCGACCGCCTTGATGGTGAAGAGCTGCTGCCGCATGTGCATGTTCAGCAGCGGGTGATCGGTGGGGAGGGCGTGCTGCTGCCCGTAGAACTTCATCGTGTTCGCGGCCCGGATGTTGACCAGCCCTCCGACGGTGAAGTTGGCGAGCGAGCCACTGCTGGCGAGGTGCACCACGGTGTCGCCGGCGCGGGCGGCGTACCCGGTGTCGCCGGGCTTGTCGCGCAGCTTCATGCCGGCCTTCCAGTGCACGTTCACGGTGCCCTCGAAGAGGTCCTTGCGGTTGGCCGGAGCCGAGGCGTAGTCGCTGGCGTAGCTGGTGTGTACGCCCCGCGACTGCACCCGGAACAGGCCGCGCCCGGGCCAGATCCAGCCGCCCTTGCCGGCGCCGTGGGTCATGCCGTCCTCGTCCCAGTCCGAGCCGTCGTCGGTGAGCGCGTCGTACCGGGTGTTCTCGTCGGGGCGGAAGGCGATCCGGGTGCCGCCGTCGCCGCTGCCCACGCCCCGGATCACCAGGTAGTCGGCGTCGACGCCGAGCTGCCGGGACACGTTGAGGGTGCCGGCGGGCAGCGCGATCAGGCTCAGCTTGGTGTAGCTCGCGCCGGGGGAGCAGTTGGTGCGGAGCTGGTCGATCGCCTGCTGCAGGCCGGCGGAGTCGTCGGCGCCGTCGTCGGGTCGGACACCGGCGCCGGCGAGCTCCTCCGGCGTGATCCGGCAGCCGGCGTCGGGGTTGATGTCGCCGTCGCCGGGCAGCGCCGCCCCGCCGCGGTAGCCGGCCCTGCTCCAGTCGTACAGGCCGGAGACCGGAGCGCGGCGGTTGCCGGGGGAGAGGTCGAGGTTGGGC
>JBOGDG010000026.1:0-13723 GCA_050701655.1 Micromonosporaceae bacterium | reverse complement strand
CTCCAGCCCCTCGGTGATCAGCAGCTCGGTGATCTTGACCCGTTCGATGGTGCCGTCGTGGCGGCACCACGCCACCTGCTGCCCCTTGCGGAGGGTGCCCTGGCGTACCCGGCAGAGCGCCAGCCGGCCCAGGAACGGCGAGGCGTCCAGGTTGGTGACGTGCGCCTGCAGCGGGGCGTCCTCGGTGTACTCCGGCGCCGGGATGGTCTCCAGCAGGGTGCCGAACAGCGGCTGCAGATCGGTCGAGTCGGACGGGACCTTGCCGTCCTCGGGCTGGCTGAGGGAGGTGATGCCGTCCCGCGCGCAGGCGTACAGGATCGGGAAGTTGATCTGGTCCTCGTCGGCGTCGAGATCCAGGAACAGCTCGTACGCCTCGTCGACCACCTCTTTGATCCGGGCGTCCGGGCGGTCCACCTTGTTGATCACGAGCACGATCGGCAGCCGCGCGGTGAGCGCCTTGCGCAGCACGAACCGGGTCTGTGGCAGCGGCCCCTCCGACGCGTCCACCAGGAGCAGTACGCCGTCCACCATGGTCAACCCGCGCTCCACCTCGCCGCCGAAGTCGGCGTGGCCGGGGGTGTCGATGATGTTGATGGTGACCGGCTGGCCGTCGGGGGAGACGTAGTTGACCGCGGTGTTCTTGGCGAGGATCGTGATGCCCTTCTCTCGCTCCAGATCCATCGAGTCCATCACCCGGTCGGCCATCTCACCGCGGGCGGAGTAGGCGCCGGCCTGCCGGAGCATGGCGTCGACCAGCGTGGTCTTGCCATGGTCGACGTGGGCGATGATCGCGACGTTGCGCAGGTCAGAGCGGAGTGGCATGTGCCCATCCTCGCCGGTCGGGCGGCCGGTGCAACCGCTGGGGTGGCGATCAGTGACCCAGCTCCTGCCGCTGTCGGCTCAGGGGCGCCAGAGGTACGGCACGGTGATCGCGACCGGCACCATGCCGAGCCGTTCCAGGATCGGCCGGCTGTCCGCGGACGCGTCCACCTGCAGGTACGAGTAGCCGCGTACCAGGGCGAGCCGGGCGCGGTAGCCGACGGTGGCCCGGTAGAGCCCCCGGCCCCGCCACCCCTGGCGCGTCGACCCACCCCAGATCGACCCGAACTCGGTGCCCGGGTGCAGGTTGATCCGCCCGGCGCAGAGCACCTCGTCGTCGGTCTCGACGACGACCACCACGCACGGATCGGGGCCCGCCAGCTCCTGCTCCAGCATGTCCGGCAGCCAGCTCTGGTCGCCGCCCCACACCGACTGCTGCAGCTCCCGGATCCGCTCCAGGTCACGGCGGGCGGTGACCTCGCGCAGCCGTACCCCCTCGGGGAGGGGAGGGGCGTCGGTCATCCCGGTGGCGGGCCCGATCAGCACCGTCTCCTGGTCCTCGGCGACGAACCCGGCGGTACGCAGTCGCTGCGGCAGGTCTTCGGGCAGGTCATGGCTGTGGTACTTCCACTCGAACGCCTCACCCCGTGTGCGGAAGTACGCGCACTGCTCGGCGATGAACTCGTCCAGCGCGTCGCCGTCGAGCCCCCCGAGATCCCGGTAGACGATGAAGCCGGGGCCGGCTCCGCCGTCGCGCCGCAGTACCGGGCCGACCCGGTGCGCTCCCGGCGCCGGACGGGCGCGGAGCTGAGTGTCGTACGCCCGGCGGTACGCCTGCGCGCGATCGGAGAGAGGCTGCATCCCGCGAGCCCATCACACGCGGCGTGCCGCCGGCCATCGGTTTAAGGGCGGCGGGATGATGACGGTCCTCTCGTACGGGAACTGACCAGCCGGGAACCGGTCGGGCGGACCCGCTGGGGTCGCCCGTGCCGCACCAGGAACTACTAAGGTGCTTAGGGGATGTGTGGTGCCGGCGGCGAGGCGAGGGTGACAGGTGGCTAAGAAGCGGCGTACCGGAGGCGGGCGGAGTACGGGCGGTGGCCGTACCAACCAGGGGTCGCCGAAGCCGGCGAAGCCCAGCCAGGCCAAGCCGAGCCAGGCCAAGCCGAGCCAAGCCAAGCCGAGCCGGGCCAAGCCGAAAGCTGGGAAGTCGCGGGGGCCGGCCCGGACACCGGCGCGGCAAGGATCGTCGTACGGCATGGTCCTGATGGCGCTGGTGGCGTTGGTCGTGGTGACCCTGGCGGTGGCGTGGTACGCCAGCCGCGGCTCCTCCGACGGTGGTGGGGCCGGCGGGGATCGGATCGAGCACGTACACGGTCTCGGGATCAACCCGGCCGACGGCACGTTGTACGCGGCCGCGCACAACGGCGTGTTCCGGTTCGGCGGCGGCGGCAAGGCGAGCCGGGTGGGCAAGGGCGCGCAGGACACCATGGGATTCACCGTGGTAGGCCCGGATCACTTTCTCGCCTCCGGCCACCCCGGACAGGATGCCGGCGGCGCCCCGCACCTGGGGCTGATCGAGTCCACCGACGGCGGCGTCACCTGGAGCACGCTCTCGCTGGAAGGCGAGGCGGACTTCCACGCGCTGCGGTATCGACACGGTGCGGTGTACGGGTACAACTCGACGTCGGGCCAGCTGATGGTGAGCGAGGACAAGCGGAGCTGGGGGGACCGCTCGAAGGTCGCGGTACGCGACTTCGTGGTCAGCCCGAAGGATCCGGACACCTTGGCGGCTGCCGGTGGGGAGGGGCTGATGCGTTCCTCGGACGGCGGCCGTACCTGGAGTCGGGGCGAGGCCGCCGTCATGCTGCTGGACTGGCCGTCGCAGGACCGGCTCTGGGCGCTCACCGCTGACCGGAGCGTGACCCGCTCCACCGACGGCGGCAAGACCTGGTCGAGCTCAGGACAGTTCTCCGGTGACCCGGCGGCGTTCGCCGCTGACGGCGGCACGCTGTACCTGGCCACCGTCGCCGGCGAGATCCTGCGCAGCACCGACGGCGGCAAGAACTGGAACACGCTCTACTCCTGATCGGGACCACCGACGTGAGGAGCGGCTGTGAACGTACCCCCAGATGGTTGTCCGGTGGGCACGCCGAGCTGGCGGCGGCGTGAGGTGCTGGCAGGGCTGATCGCCGCCGGGCTGGCGGTGCCGAGTGGGCTGCTCGCCGGCTGTGGCCGGGGACCGATGGATCGCGGGCCGATGGACGGCGACGGCATGGGGATGTCGGGCGACATGCCGGACTGGATGATGGGCGAGGGCGGGATGGACTCCGCCATGATGCGCGACATGCGGGCGATCCGTGACCTGCTGCGCGGCCACGAGGAGATCCGCCGTACGGTCGGCGACATCCCCGGTGGCATCCGTTCCGAGACCACCAGCGACGACGAGACGATCGCGGCGCTGATCCGCACCCACGTCGGGCAGATGAAAGAGCGGGTGGAGGCCGGCAACGCGATCCGCCACATGGATCCCGTGTTTCGGGAGATCTTCGAGCACCACGAGAAGATCACAATCAAGATCGAAGACATCAAAGGTGGGGTACGGGTCACCGAGACCTCCGAGGACGAACAGGTCGTGCTGTTGATCCGGCAACATGCGCGCCGGGCGGTCTCCGAGTTCGTCTCCTCCGGGATGGACCGGGCGAGACGGCCCACGCCGCTCCCCGACGGATACCGCGCTGACCGCTGGCGAGCCGGGACCGCCGGGGAGAGGGGCGATGCCGGTTCAGTCGTCCGAGCGGATTCGGGTCATCGCGATGCCCGCCCAGATCCGGAAGCCGATGGCGAGCAGCAGCGACGGCAGGTAGGCCACGGATGCCGCGCCGGACAGCGGGGTGTCGGGCGCGAAGACGGTGAGCACGGTCGCCGTACCGCCGATCAGCGCTATCCAGCCGAGCGCCACCGGCGCGGCGGGTAGCGCTCTGTGGCTGATCAGGGCCCAGCCGGCGGCCGCCATGGACAGTCCGAGGAACAGGCTTCCGGCGCCGCCCGCGGCGGAAACGGTTGCGGCGAACCCGGTCCACGACGCCTGCGCGGCGGCCGGGTCGGCGTCGCGGAAGGCCGGCGTCCCGTACCAGTGGGCGAGAGGCACCAGCAGGTGGGTGGCAATCCCGATCATGCCCAGCCACAGCGTGGCGGCGGCTCGGGTCGGTGTGCCGGCGCGCAGCCGTTCCGCGAGTCCGGCGAGGAACACGACAGCGAAAGCGAGGTTGACGAACCCGGCGAGCACTGCCCAGCGCAGCGTGTCACCGTTGTCGTGCAGGAACCGCAGCGCGGTCGCGGGATCGCTGAAAGTCTCCGGGGTCCAGCTGCTCGCCGTCCATAGCGCACCTTCGACGACCAACCCGACGCCGGCGAGGATGCCGGCCCAACCGGTCGCCTTCGGGTTCATGGTGTTCATGGAATCCTCCTGTGGGGTGAGCGGGGCCTACAGGCCCCAGGAGACGACACGGTCGGGGTGGATGCGGATCAGCGCTGCCGGCTCGCGTACCGCCTCCGCGCGGCCGCGTACCTCGACCGCCCGGGGTCGCCACGGGTCGGTGCTGGCGAGGTCGTCGACGATCACGGCGGCGGTGGCGGAGCGGCGTACGTCGCGGAACTTCTTGGTCTGCTCGACCGAGTGCCCGGTGACGTCGATAGTGTCGAGCTGGTCGTTGTAGACCCACCCGGCCGGTACGACGTGCGGCACGCCGTCGGCGCCCACGGTGGCGATCCGAGCCAGCCGGCGCCCACCCTCCCGCAGATAGGTCAGTTCGGCTTCGCTGAATGCTGACTGCCTGCTCATCGGTCTCGTCCTTCCGAGATACGTGATGCTGTCACCTAATTACGTGACGGTAGCACGTAATTAGGTGATGGTGTCAAGCATTGGGGTATGCTCCGGCTGTGCATGAGGAAGGTCACGGGTCCACCTACGGCGTCCCACAGGCGCTGGGCCGGCTGCGCGTCGCGCTGGACGACGCGTACCAGCGCGCCAGCCGCGACCTCGGGCTGACCGCCCAGCAGGCTGAGCTGCTCTGCGCCGCGATGCGACCGGCGGCGGTGGGGGATCTGGCCGCCGCGCTGCGCTGCGACCGTTCGAATGTCACGCGGCTGGTGGATCGGGCGGCGGCCCACGACCTGGTACGCCGTCGCCAGGGCCACGACAAGCGGGTGTCGATGATCGAGCTCAGCCCCAAGGGTCAGCGACTGGCCCGAAGGTTCATCGCCTTACTCGAGGCGCAGACGGCTGAGCTGCGGGCGTCGTGGTCTGACGGGCGAAAGCGGCAAGCCACCGAGCTGCTCGATGAGATCTCCGCGGCGCTCCTGCCGGCCGGCGCCCCCCACCCATCGCCCTGAACGCCGGAAGCGCCGCCGGTTACGAGGTGCGGTCGGCGTCGCGCAAGTCGGCCGCGTAACCGACACCCAGGCGATCGAACACGAACGCGTAGACATCGGCCATCTCCGCGATGCGCTGGTCCAGCGAACTGCTGAGACCGTGTCCGCCGGCCTCGACACGCAGCAGCACCGGCTGGTTGGACGATGTCGCTGCCTGCAGCCGGGCAGTCATCTTCTTGGCGTGGTACGGATCGACTCGGGGGTCGAACTCTCCGGCCGTCAGCATGACGGCTGGATACCTCACTCCATCGGCGACATTGTGGTACGGCGAGTACGAGCGCAGCACGCCGAACAACTCCGGGTCGGTGACGGTGCCGTACTCGGTGACGTTGTAGGCCCCGTTGGGGTGCAGCTCGACGCGCAACATGTCCAGCACCGGGACATCCGCGACGACCACTCGGGCACGCTCGGGATGCTGGGTCAGCATCGCGCCCATCAGCAGGCCGCCATTCGAGCCGCCCATCAGCGCCAGCCGGTCGGAACGACAGACGCCGGTCTCGATCAGGTGTAGAGCACAGGCGGCGAAGTCGTCGAACACGTTCTGCTTGTTGGCCAGCGCGCCGGCCCGGTGCCACTCGTCGCCGTACTCGCCACCGCCACGGATGTTCGCGATCGCCAGCACGCCGCCCTGCGCCAGCCACAGCATCCGGGTCGGGTCGAAGGTCGGTTTGATCGAGATGCTGTAGCCGCCGTACCCCCGGAGCAGCGTGGGGTTGCGCCCATCCCGAGCTGTGCCGCGCCGCCGTACGAGGCTCATCGGGACCTGGGTCCCGTCGGGTGACGTCGCGGTCTCCCTCACCACGTCGATCCCCGAGAAGTCGACCGGACAGACGGAGGCGAGGGCGGTCTTCGCTGGCCCAGCTCGGATTCGGTGACGCGCCACCACGCTCGCGGCTCCACGTACGACTCGTTCGCGTAGACCACGGCCGTGTCGCCGATCCGCGGCAGCCCGCTCACCGAGCTGACCGGCAGCAGCGGAAGGGTGCCGAGCTGCTCGCCACCGTGGTCGAACACCCGGACCTGCGATGGTCCGCCCACCACGTCGACCACCCAGATCCGCGACCGCGTCACCGCGAAGGTCTCGATGGTCGCCTCCCCGGTCGGCACGACCCTGGTGGCGTCGGCGATGGACCGGCGCTCGCCGAGCTCCAGGTGCAGGATCTGGCCGCGTGGAGCGTCCTTGTGCGAGAGCAGCCACAGCTCGTCGTCCCAGCCGAGCCGTGCCGCCACGCACTTGTCGTCGAGCCCCGCGATCCGGGTCCAGATCTCATGGCTGATCCGCTACATGGTCACGGACGTCAAACAGCGTTGGCAGGGCGGCAGGCTGCTGGACTACCAGGAACGGTACGGGACGCGGGTGGCCACGAAGGCGGCATGCGTTCCGGGCGTCGCAGTGCTCGTGCCGGCCGGCATCGAGGTAATCGAACTGGCTGTACGGGCCGAGCCGCTGACAGCCCTGGTCACCGCGGTCGTTGCGCTCATGGCCGGTTGGATGGCGGCGACGCGGTGGCTGCTCATCATCTCGGAGCGTCGGCGGTATGCCGAGGACGAGCACGAGTTCCGACTTCGCTGGGACGACAGGCGCGACGCGTACGTGCGCTGGAAGACCAAGCTACGGGCCGCGCGACCCTCCGAGGCCGAGATGGAAGCGTGGCTGGACTGCGACCGAAAGCTCCTCCTGGACAAGGCGATGCGGCACTACAAGCTCGCGTGGCGTGATGTGATCGCCCATGCGTTCCTGCAGACACCCGCGTCGCACTGCAAGCGAGCGCGGGTGCGAGGCGGGCCCTTGCGCCACTCGCGGTACGAACTCCGGCTGTTTCTGATAACCACAGACGGCGTCCGTGAGTTCACCACGGAGCTTGATTTCGAGCACGCCAGGTCCCACGGTGAGCGACGCGCCAACTTTCGGTTCGACGCGATTGCATCGATACATGTCACAAAACGGATGACCTTCAGCAGACCTTCGAACTTACCCTCGTCAACGGACAAGCCATCGAGGTACGCATAACGGACCCCGCTGCACATCCTGGAAGGGATGGCCGCCGAGGGAAAGCAGTGGATCACCCGCGAGCATGGAAACAACCAGCGGTTCGCTGATGCGGTCCACAGTGTTCTGAGTTGAACCTCAGCCACGGCAATGCGCCGCAGCAGTCGCTTTACCAGCGGCGGGCCAGCCACTCTGGGATCGCGGGGCGCTCGGTGCCGAGGGTGCTGTCGTTGCCATGGCCGGGATAGAACCACGTGTCATCGGGCAGGCGGTCGAAGACCTTTGCTTGGAGGTCGCCCATGAGCGAGTCGAAGTCCTCGCCACCTGTTGTCCGCCCAGGACTCCCGGGGGGAAGGCAGCGGTGCCGGACAGTCGGCAACAGTTCGAGGTGCAACTGCCCCGGGGAGTCTTCAGCTGGGGCGAGGTCCGCTCTGCTGGTGTTCATGGGGGAGCAGTGTGGCGATCATGAAGGCGGTGAGGTATCGGGCGAATCGGCGCGGCGACCAGCCGCGCTTGAGGACGAGCAGCTCGTACAGTTCGACGGAACTGCAGCTCCACAAGATGTCGGTTGCTTCGGTCACGGTGACGCCGTCGCGGAGGTAGCCTCGCTCCGCGAGGAATCGGGCGTGGTGCCGCATCCGGTTGAGCCGTTCGCTGTCGCTGAGCAGTGCCGCCATCTCCGGGTCGGTGGCCGCGGCCGAGCGCATGAGCAGCCGGATCGGCGTCACCACGGAGGCGACCTCGGCGGTGAGGAGTCCCCATTCGCGCATGATTGTCAGCGGGTCGGTTTCGCGGGCACGCATCTCATCGGAACGCTGGTAGGCGGGGGACCGGTCCGATTCCGGTGAGCCCTCGCTCGTAGAGCGCGCGGACGAGCCCGGACTTCCCGCCGAACGCCTTATAGATCGTCTCGACCGACACACCGGCCTCGCGTGCGATGGCGGCGAGGGTGGTGGCGGCGTACCCGCGGTTAGGACATCCTGCGCAGGGGTTACTCACTACTCGCTTCGAGCACGCCTCTGGCGGCGTCGATCTCGTCGGCTAACGCGTGGCGGAGTTCTGAGGCTTTCTCGTCGATGACGATCCACACGATGTCGTTGTCGACGGTCCAGTAGTTGTGGGCGATGCGATTGCGCATTCCCTTGATCAAGCGCCACGGTACGGCGGGATGAGCGTCCAGCCAGCGATCACCCAGGCGTTCAAGATCGGCTGCCAGACGAATGATGTTGTACTGGCATGCGCGCGTGATGGCGATGTCCGAGTCGTACGCCTCCCGGCCTCGCGATGCCAGCAGACTCATCTCGGCCAAGGTGGCTTCGATGTAGAGCAGGCGCTCGGCAGTGCGCTCGTCCACTTCAGGCCGCGATCTCGAGCTGTCGTCGATCACGCTCTACCCGGCGCCGGAAGAGATCGTTGGACTCCAGTTCCTTGGTGGTGACCAGGTCGACGGGGCATCCGAGCACTGATGACAGTTCTTCTGCCAGGCCAATGGAGTCAACGAATGACGAGTCAGCGGTGAACTCGACCAACAGGTCGAGGTCGGAGTCGGGCCGGTCGTCGCCTCGTGCGACGGAGCCGAACACCCAGACATGGGAGATCGGGTAGCGAGCCAGGGCGTGGGCCACCTCCTTGCGACGCTGCTGGAGCAGCTGTGACGGTGGGACGGCGTTGACTAACGTTGCCTCCAGCCGGAAGCCCGCCGCTGCGAGGAGTCGCTCGAGCATCGCGACTGAGGGCTGGCGCTGAGCGGACTCGACGCTCGACACGGTCGACTGGGGAACTCCCGCCTTGTGGGCCAGCGCGCGCTGAGACATCCCGCGTTTCGCACGGGCCGCGCGAACCAGCTTCGCCGCCGTGGCGGCGCCTCGACCTTCTACGTCATTGGCCACAGGCCAATGATAGCGGATTCGCTGTCGTTGGCACGCGGATTACTCGGTCAACTAGTCACGGGAACGGATGGCGCCGGGGGCCGCAGTCGTACAGGTCGTGCACCAGGTCGGTGCCGAACTAGCTGTGTCGTGAGGGTCGCGGCCGACTCTCACGCAGTGGATCCGTCGTGGTTCCGAGTCCACGGGGCAACTGCGGGAGCAGTCGGTTAGCCGACAGATCATCTCGCGCGGTAACTCGATGTCATGGCTTAGTGTCTGCTCGTATGTCGATAGTCCTCGATTTGTGGGGTCAGCGCGGCTGGGCCGGGGCTGAGGTAGCAGGCGAGTCACACTATGCCGAGGCGATTCGTGCCGTGTTGGGCAAGAGCTTCAAGCCCAGCGGGTCAGAGATCGTCGTCAACGCACAGCTGTTGCCTGAGCCGAGCAACAGATTTGACCTCAATGCGGTGGCGGTGTGGTGCGGGCCGCATCAGGTCGGATATCTCCCCAAGGAGGATGCAGCGCGGTACGTCGCGGTCCTGTCAGCGTTGGTGGCGAATGGATGGACACCGCAGGTTCAGGCCCGTGTGTGGTCCGCCGACTGGTCGTACGACGACGAGGAGTTCGATGACGGCGACAGCTTTCGCGGCAGTGTGAGGCTCGATCTCGCCGAGCCGCACATGCTGGTTCCGGGCAACATGCCACCGAGCGGTGAGCACCGGACGTTGCCGGTCGGTGCCGCGATCCAGGTGACTGGCGAAGAGAAGCACCTTGGTGCGCTGATGCCGCATCTCAAGGCAGAAGGCGAATGTTGGGTATACGCCACTCTGCACGAACTGGTCGAGCCCACGGCAAGGGCGTCCAAGACGGTTGTTGAAGTCAGGATCAATGAGCAGCGGGTCGGACAGCTCACGCCGAAGATGAGCGGCGAGCTTCTGCCTGCAGTACGCCATCTCGCCGAAACAGGAGCACTGACTTCCGCTCGAGCGATTGTCAAGGGAAATCGCATCAAGGCAGAGGTTGTGCTCTATGTGGCGCGCGCTCACGAACTGCCCGAAACCTGGCTGAACAACGGGACCGCGAGCGACGTCGCCCCCAGCAGTCCCCTCGTCGCAGACCCAGGACGATCACACACTGACCCAGGGAAGGTCGATCAGACTGCTCCAGTCTCACATCGACCGATCCCGCCACCGCCGACGTCGGTCCGATTCGCAGTGCCCCCTGGGTGGCCAACTCCGCCTGCCGGCTGGGTGCCGCCTCTGGGCTGGCGCCCCGATCCCGGCTGGCCGCCGGCGCCTGACGAATGGCAGTGGTGGGTGCCGGCCTGGGATTGAGACATTCAGGCTCACCAGCCGCGGGCGCGCCACTCGGGGAGAGCCGGGCGTTCGGCGCCGAGGGTGGAGTCGTCGCCGTGGCCGGGGTAGAACCAGGTCTCGTCGGGGAGCCGGTCGAACAGCCTCCGTTCCACGTCGTCGATGAGCGAGCCGAAACGCTCGGCGTCGCCCCAGGTGTTGCCGACCCCGCCGGGGAACAGCGAGTCGCCGGTGAACAGGTGTGGCGTACCCCCCGGATCCTGGTAGAGCAGCGCGATCGAACCGGGAGTGTGGCCGACCAGCTGGATCACCTCCAGCCCGCAGTCACCGACGGTGAGCCGCGCGCCGTCCTTGACCGGCTCCGTCGGTCCCGGCAGCGGGTCGGCGTCGAGCCGGTGGGCCACCGCACGGGCTCCGGTCGCGGCCACCACCGCGGCCAGCGCCTGCCAGTGGTCGGCGTGCTGGTGGGTGGTGACCACGGTGGCCAGCCCGGCGTCGCCGACCAGCTCGAGCAGCCGCTCGGCGTCGTTCGCCGCGTCGATCAGCAGCTGCTCGCCGGTACGCCGGCACCGCAGCAGGTACGCGTTGTTGTCCATCGGCCCGACCGACACCTTGGTGATGTCCAGTGCCGCCAGCTCACGCGTCTGCGGCTCTCCGCCGGGAGAGACCTTTCCGGTGTACGCCATACCGCCAGGCTATGACGTACGGCGGTGCCGCCTCAGCGCCAGGGCGGCACCAGCTCAGCGCCAGGGTGGGACCGCCGGCAGGGTGCCGGACGGCGTGACGGTCAGGCCGGTGCCGGGGGAGCGGCCGATCAGCCAGGCGGCGATGGCGTACGCGGGGCCCGCCACCACCGGGGCGTCGTCGGCACCCAGCACGATGTCGTGGCCGAGCTCGGGGGAGCGCAGCACCGCGCCGATCGAGTCGGCGAAATCGCTGGTCAGCTCGTGCGTGAGCCGGTGCGAGAAGCCGCTGGGCCAGGCGTCCGGCCGATACCCCGCGTCGAGGTCGACATGGTGGATCTCCACTTCCCGCAGCCGCATCCACACCAGCGTGGCGGCGACGATCTCGTGATTGCCGCGGGTGCGTACCGTCACGGCCCAGGCCGAGGTGGGCAGCGCCTCGGCGCGTTCGGCGAACCGGGTGGCGGAGCTGCGCAGATCGGCCAGCTGCGCTGCGACCGGGCGTGGCGCGCCGGTGGCGATGTCGGCGTCGCGGGATTCCTGGCTGGCGTACTGCGTCGTCTCGACGCCGGTACGCGCCCAGGTCAGCAGGTTGCAGAGGCTGTCCGCGTTGCGCGCCAGATGCGCCAGCACATGCCCGCGGGACCAGCCGGGCAGCAGCGACGGGGCGGCGACATCACCGTCGGTGAGGCCCTCCACGGTGGCGAGCAGTCGGTCGGTGGCACGTTCCAGGTCGGGGAGCAGCACCAGGGGATCCATGGCGCGACGCTACCGCCGCGGCGCACCGGTCGAAAATCGCTATACGCGGCGGTACCCGGGTCGTAGCGTTCGGTACGACAGCGGCGACCGGTAGAGGAGGTGGTGGCGATGACCGCCGTGGACCGTCGAGCCGCACGGTCGTACCACCGGAATCGCGGGTGCCGTCGCTGAGCTTGACCGGGCGCCCGCCCGACCCGAGGGTGTCCTCATCATGACGTTCGATCTCGCGTCCCTGGGCTGGGACGCTTCATTTAATGAGCACTATCTGCCGTACCGGCTCCCGGGTCAGCAGCCCGCCCGGGTGAGCCGGGTGGACCGTGGGGTCTGCACCGTGCTGACCCGCGACGGGTCGTTGCGGGCGAGTCTGGCCGGCACCATGCTCACCGCGATCGCCGCCGACCCGCTGAAGTTGCCGTGCGTTGGCGACTGGGTGGTGGTACGCACCTGGCCGGACAAACGGCACACCGTCGAGGCGGTGCTGCCCCGGCGTACCGCGGTGGTACGCAACAGCGCCGCCAAGGACTCGTACGGCCAGCTGCTCGCCGCCAATCTCGACATTGCCGCGGTGGTGGAGCCGCTGGACCCGGACCCGGACAGCGGGCGGGTGGAACGGCTGCTGGCGCTGGCGCACGAGTCGGGCGCCGCGCCGGTGCTGATCGGCACCAAGTCCGACCTGGTGCCGGATCCGGCGGCGGTGCTGGACCAGCTCGCCGAGGCCGCGCCGGGGGTGCCGGTGTTTCCGGTGAGCGCCGCCACGGGTACCGGCATGGACCAGCTGCGCGGGCTGTTCGGCCCCGGCCGTACGGTGGCACTGCTCGGGCCGTCCGGCTGTGGCAAGTCCACCCTGGTCAACGCGCTCGCCGGGGCGGTGGTGATGACGACCCGCTCGCCCCGCGCCGACCGCAAAGGCAGGCACACCACGACGTACCGGGCGCTGATTCCGCTGCCGGGTGGCGGTGCGGTGCTGGACACCCCGGGGCTGCGTTCGGTCGGGCTGTTCGACACCGGCGCGGGGCTGGACGCCGCGTTCGCCGACATCGAGGCGCTCGCGGCGGGCTGCCGCTTCGCCGACTGCGCCCACCTGGCGGAGCCGGACTGCGCCGTACGCGAGGCGGTCGAGTCCGGCGACCTGCCGCAGCGCCGGCTCAGCTCGTGGCGCAAACTGCAGCGGGAGTACGAGTGGGAGCGCCGCCGCCGGCGGCGCAGGGAGTCCGCCGAGCGCCGCCGCTGAGCCGTCCGCCGCTGAGCCGTCCGCCGCTGAGCCGTCCGCCGCTGAGGCGCCCGGGGCTGCGCCGTATCCATCCCCGCGTCGGCACCGGTATACCTTGGCAGGTACGCACCGCGGCTGGCTGTCCCGCGCGATGTCCGGGAGGGTAGCGCCCGGAAAGTGTCAGAGGGCGCGGATACAGTTGCCGACCGGTGCAGTGGCACATCGGACCCCACTCGATTACGGCGTATCGCCGCAGGTCAGGGGTCCGGTTGACGAGATGTGAAGCAGGGGACAGTGGCCGATCGACTCATCGTCCGGGGCGCGCGGGAGCACAACCTGCGTGACGTCAATCTCGACCTCCCACGGGAATCGCTGGTGGTCTTCACCGGCCTGTCCGGCTCCGGCAAGTCGAGCCTGGCGTTCGACACCATCTTCGCCGAGGGGCAGCGGCGGTACGTGGAGTCGCTCTCGGCGTACGCCCGGCAGTTCCTGGGTCAGATGGACAAGCCCGACGTGGACTTCATCGAGGGGCTGTCCCCGGCGGTCTCGATCGACCAGAAGTCGACCTCCCGCAACCCCCGTTCCACCGTCGGCACCATCACCGAGGTGTACGACTACCTGCGGCTGCTGTTCGCCCGGATCGGCGA
>JBOGDG010000025.1:0-14105 GCA_050701655.1 Micromonosporaceae bacterium | reverse complement strand
GGCGCAGCCACGACACGTGCACGTCGATGGTCTGGTCGTCGCGCCCGTACGGCTGGTGCCAGACCTCGGCGAGCAGCTCGCCGCGGCTGATCACCCGGCCGGGCCGCGCCGCCAGGTACGTCAGCAGGTCGAACTCCCGGCGCGACAGCTGCAGCGGCTCGCCGTCGAGCGCGGCCTCCCGCGCGTCGGGATCGATGTGCAGCCCGCCGACCGTGAGCCGGGCCGCGGTGGGCTCGTTGCCCACCCGGCGCAGCACCGCGCCGATCCGCGCCGCGAGATGGTCGGCGGAGAACGGCTTCACCACATAATCGTCGGCGCCGGCCTGCAGCAGCCGTACGATCTCGACCTCCGAATCGTGCGCCGTCGCGATGATCACCGGCACGGTGGAGACCGCACGGATCATCCGAAGTACGGAGCCGCCGTGCAGATCGGGAAGGCCCAGATCGAGTACCACCACCGCTGGCTGCCAGTCTGTGACTTCGCGCAGCCCTGTCATTGCGTTACCACAAGACCGCACCGTGTAATCGCGTTCACCCAAAGCGCGTACCAGGGCGAGCCGAATTTCGGTGTCGTCCTCAATAAGTAGGACTTTCCCCATACCGGTCAAACTACTGTCTCCGGCAGAATAGCGACCGTGCGACGGGCAACAGGATCAATGTTGGCAGCCTGGCTCCTCGCCACCGTCGGCGCTGTCGGGGTGGCGTGGGTCGGCGTGCACCCCGTTGCCGATCTCGGTCTCAGCGAGCGTCCGCCGGTGCCGCAGCCGGAGGTGGCCAGCTCCCCGGCGTACGGAGGCGGCAACGACTCCTCCGACCCGTCCGCGCCGGGCGGCATCACCGCGGCCCCGAGCGACACCTCGCCATCGCCACGCCCCAACGCCAGCCGCTCCAAGCTGCCCAGCCCGAGCGACTCGCCGAAGCCTTCGGGCCCGCCCAGCGCCAGCCCGTCCGGCACGGCCAGCCCCACGGCGCCGCCGACCAGCGATCCGTACTACCGGGAAGCCTCCGCCGAGGGCGGCACCGCGACCTTCGAGTACGCCGAGGACACCGACGGCGGCGAGGTGTACGTGGTGGAGGCCCGCTCGTATCCGGGCTGGGAGATCAGCGCCTACCGCTACACCAAGGACTGGGTCGAGGTGCAGTTCACCAGCTACGACCACGTGTCCACGGTGCACGCGTACCTCGACGACGGGTACGCGTACCTCGACATCTACGAAGAAGACACCTGATCCCGTAAGCGCGCTACCTCCGCCAGATCGCGGCGGCAGCGCGCCAGGCGACGGTACGTCAGAGGTGGGCGAGCGCGCGCTGCAGCGGATCCAGCCCGATCGAGCCGAGATCCAGCGCCTTGCGGTGGAACGCCTTCAGGTCGAAGTCGGCACCGGCGCGGCGCTCCGCGTCGGCCCGCGCCGCGAGCCAGATCCGCTCCCCGACCTTGTACGACGGCGCCTGCCCCGGCCAGCCGAGGTAGCGGTCCAGCTCGTACCGCAGGGTGGGCTCGTCCATGTAGCCGTGCGCCAGCAGGAACTCCCAGCCCAGCTCCGGCGTCCACCGTTCGCCGTCGTAGTAGCCGGCGCCGGCGGGGATCGGCAGCTCCAGGTGCATCCCGATGTCGAGAATCACCCGGGTGGCGCGGAACGCCTGCGACGCCAGCATCCCCAGCCGGTCGCCCGGGTCGTCGAGGTAGCCCAGGTCGGCCATCAGCCGCTCGGCGTACAACGCCCAGCCCTCACCGTGACCGGAGACCCAGCAGAGCTGGCGTTGCCACCGGTTGAGCAGCTCCCGCCGGTACGCCGTCTGCGCGATCTGCAGGTGATGCCCCGGTACGCCCTCGTGGTACACCGTGGTGGTCTCCCGCCACGTGCTGAACTCGGTGATCCCGGCCGGCACCGACCACCACATCCGTCCCGGGCGGGTGAAGTCCTCGCTGGGCCCGGTGTAGTAGATGCCGCCGGTGCTGGTGGGCGCGATCCGGCACTCGATGCGGCGTACCGGCTCGGGGATGTCGAAGTGGCTGCCGTGCAGCTCCGCGAGCGCCTTGTCGGCGAGCTGCTGCATCCAGTCCCGGAAGGCTTCCTTGCCGGCGATCCGGCGGTCCGGGTCGGCGTCGAGCAGCGCGATCGCGCCGGCGATGGAGTCGGCACCCAGCTCGCGCGCCACGGAGACCATGTCGGTCTCGATCCGGCGCAGCTCGTCCCAGCCCCAGGCGTACGTCTCTTCCAGGTCGACCGCCGCGCCGAGGAAGTTGCGGGAGCACAGCGCGTACCGGTCGCGGCCGACGGCGTCCTTATCGGGTGCCTGCGGCAGCAGCTCATCGGTGAGGAACCGGCCGAACTCGGCGGTCGCGTCGGCGGCGGCCTGTGCCGCCTTGTCCAGGTCGGCCCGCAGCCCGCCGTCGGCGTCCAGCCGCGCGACCAGCTCGCCGTACACGTTGTCGCGCTGCGGGTCCGCCCAGTCGGCGGCCTGCTTCGCACACGCGAGCACCTGCCGGCGCGCGGAGACCATTCCGCCGGCGGCGGCCTCGCGCAACGATGCCGTGTAGCCGGCGAGCGCGGTGGGCACCTTCGCCAGCCGGCACGCGATGTTGTGCTGCGCCGTCTCACCCTCGGTCGGCATCAGGTCGAAGACCATCCGTACGCCCTGCAGCGCGGAGTCGACCACGTTCAGGTTGCTGGTGACCAGGCCGGCCTCGTACTGCTCGACGTGCAGCCCGAGTCGCTCGGTCATCGACTCCACAGCGGCCCGCTCGGCGTCGTCGGCGGGTTGCACCCCGGCGAGCTCGGCGACCGTACGCCGGTCCAGCTCCACCGCCTCGGCGAGCCCGGCGGGCGAAAGGTCGGTCATGGCGTCGTCGTGGCCGGAGATGCCGGCGAAGGTGGCGCCCAGCGGGTTGCGCTCGGCCCACTCCTCGACGTAGCTGTCGGCGATCTGTTGTATGCGCGTCACGCCTGGACGATACGTGACGCGCACCGCCCTACCCCAATCGCGATCCAGGCGCTAAATTGTCGCCGGTCTGTGGCTCTCACGGGGGTTGACATGTCGACGAAGCTGCGCGCGCTGGTGGCGGTCTCACTGCTGATCGGGTTCTACGTTTTCGCCCTGGCGGTGGTCGGCGCCGTGGCGGCGGTCGCTCTCTGGGCCTGGACCACACACCCCGGCGCCTTCGCCGCCAAGGTCACCATCGGACTGGGGATCGTGGTGGTGGCGCTGGTACGCGCGATCTGGGTGGTCAACCGCCAGTCGGACGCAGAGCCGCCGGGGCTGCCGGTCAGCCAGCACCAGGCGCCCGACCTGTGGGCGACGGTACGGCTGCTGGCGCGCGAGGTGGACACCCGCGCCCCGGACCAGATCCGGCTGGTCGCCGAGGTGAACGCCGCGGTCAGCGAGGACGCCAAGCTGCTCGGGCTGCGCGGCGGCCGGCGCACCCTGTACCTCGATGCCGCTGCTGCTGGGGCTCGACGTGAGCCAGCTGCGCTCGGTGCTCGCCCACGAGCTGGGCCACTATTCGCACAGCCACACCCGGCTCGGGGAGGTGACATACCGGGGACGGGCGACGGTGCTGCGTACCGTCGAGCACATCGGTCGCAGGTCGATCATCGGTTACCTGTTCCGGGGGTACGCGTACCTCTACCTGCTCGTTTCCCAGGCGGTCAGCCGGCGCCAGGAGTACGAAGCCGACCAGGCGTCGGTACGGGTGGCCGGCCGCGAGACCGCCGCCGGCGCGCTGCGCGAGGTACGCGTGGTCGCCGCCGCGTGGGGACTTCTTCGCCGACAACTACGTCGGGTACGCCCTCGAGTCGGGGTATGCGCCGAGCGACCTGTTCGGCGGGTTCGCGCAGCTGCTGGCGAACCGGGCGCCGGCGCTGGCCGCCGTACGGGACGCGCCACCGGACGACAGCCGTTCCCGCTGGGACTCGCACCCGAGCCTCGCCGAGCGGCTGGACGCGATCGGGCGGCAGGCCGATGTCGCGGTGCCCACCGACCAGCGCCCCGCGGTGGTGGTGCTGGGGGCGGTGGAGTTCTGGCTCGCCCAGGCCCAGCAGCAGCTGCTCGAGCTGGGCGACCGCCGGGCGCTGTCGTGGGATCAGCTGACCGCCACCGCGGTGGCGGAAGCCCCGGCTGGTCGAGCTGGCCTCCTCCGGAGCACCGTCGACGCTGGCGAAGGCGCCGGGTAACTGGTTCCTGCCGTTCGAGGCGATCGCCGACGTGGTGCTGAAGCGGAAACTGCCGCTCACCTTCGTGTTGACGCTGCGTGACGGAAAGACCGTAGAGCTGCGGCAGACCTTCAACGCGGAGGAGCTCGGTGAGGGCTTCGCGGCGCTCGGCTCCTCGCTGGGTCCCATGATCAGGGACTGATGTAATCAAAATGCGGGAAATCCGGGCGAAGGGCATTGCCGGGCTTCGATGCTCCTCGCTATCTTCGTCCAGGCAGCCACGTGTGGGCGCGCCGCGGTCTCGCGGCGGGGGGCGAGGCTGGGAAGGGCTTTCGGTTGATCACCATCCGCGCGGCGCTGGGCGTGGCGTTGCTGGGCGGGTACTGGTATGGGCGGTACCTGGCCGGCTTCGGGTTTGTCGCTGCGAGCGTCTGGCTGTGGGCCACCGACCCCGGGATGTCCGCCGCGCTACTGAGCGCGGTCACCGTACTCGCCGTTGTGCTTTCGGCACGAGCAGCTCGAGTGGTACGCCGTGCCGCCGATCACGAGCCGTCGGGCACCGTGGTGCCGCCCCGTCTCGACTCGCCGCTCTGGGGTGAGATCCGCGCGGTGTGCGACCGGCTCGGCGTACCGCCGCCGGAGGAGCTCTGGCTGGGCTCCGAGCCGCGGGTGGAGTCCTGGGAGCGACCTCGACGGCTCGGCCTGTCCGCCGGCCCCCGCGGGATGTACGTCGGGCTGCCGCTGCTGATCGGGCTGAGTCCCGCGCAGCTGCGCGCGCTGCTGAGCCGCGAGTTGGCGTACGACGCCCGGCAGACGGGCCGGCTGGTGGCGGCGTGCCACCGGGCGCGCGCCGTGGTGGGCCCGCTGTTGGAGGCCCGGCCGCGTACCGCCGGGGTGGTGTTCGCGATCTGGGCTCGGATGTTCCTCGCGGTCGAGGCGCCGGTGAGCCGGCAGCTGGAGTTCGTCGCGGACCGGGCCGCGGTCGCGGTCAGTGGCCGTGCCGGCGCCGCCGGTGCGCTGCGGGAGTTGCCGGTCGTGGTCGCGGCGTGGCAGCGGTACGTCGCCGAGGTGATCGCGCCGGCGGCCCGCTCCGGGTACGCACCGTTGAGTCTCAGCGACGGGTTCGACCACGTACGGGCGGCGTGGAGCGAGGAGCTGGAGGAGCTGCGTACCGCCCTCGGCGAGGAGCCGCGCCGGGCCTGGCAGGTCCGGCCCACCCGGGTGGAGCGGCTGCACGCGATCGATCTCGCCCCGGAGCCGCCGGGCGGCGGATCAGAGCTGGTACGGCTGCGCCCGCGCGCGTGCACCGTGCTGCCTGAGGTGGAGCGCGAGGTGATCGGCGCCGACGTACGCCGGGTGCCGTGGGACGAGTTCTGCGCCACCACCGCCGGCGAGGCGCTGCGCGGCGAGGTGTCCGAGCTGTGCACGGCCGCCGCCGAGGTCGCCGCCGGCGCGCCGGGCGGTGTGATGGAGGATCCGGCGCAGGTCGGGCTGGACACCGTACTGCGGGTGATCGAGCGCGGCGGCCTGGCAGAGCTGCAGCGGCGGGTACGTCCCCCGGTGCGTGGCCTGCTCGCGATGGCGCTGGCGGTCGCGGCGGTGGACGCCGGGGTCGCCCGCTGGCGCAGCAACCCGGCCGGCGGCCTCCGGGTGGTACGCGCCGACGGCGGCCAGATCCCGGTGGAGGAGCTGTCCGCCCGGGTGATCGCCGACCCGTCCACGGTGCCGATGGTGCGTGAGGCGCTGCGTTCGGTACGCGCCCGCGCCGACCAACTCGTCTGACCGCCGCCGGCTCTTCGTCTCTCGCGGCCTTGCCCGGCCTCACGCAGTGGTTCCGGGGGTGGCCTCGGCCGGGTGTACGGCGGCGACGGCCCGCCGGTCGGGCGACACGTCGGTGAGCCAGCCGCCGGACCGGCCGAGTGCGACCAGCGACTCGGCGGTGACGTGCAGCCGGCGCGGCTCGCCACCGGTAGGGGGCCAGGACGCGCGGGCGGTGTGCCCGGGCAGCAGCCACTCGGTGAGCGCGGGGGTCGGCTCGGCCGCGTCCAATCGGCGGCGCGCCTCCTGGAGCCGTTCGATCAGGTCGTCGAGCACCGGCGCCAGCGCCGCCGCGTTGCCGCCGCACATTGCCGCGACCAGCCCCGGCCGACTCGCCGCGACCCGGGTGGCGTCCCGGTACGAGCCGGCCCCCAGCGTGGCGGCGAGCCCGCCCCCGGTGGCGGCGGCGAGCGCGGTGGCGGTCAGATGGGGAAGGTGGCTGATCCGGGCCACGGCGGTGTCGTGTTCGACGGGGGTCGCCGGCACCACCCGTACCCCCAGCCGGGTCAACAGCTCCGCCACCGTGAGCCAGTCCGCAAGCCGCGCTGGGCCGGGCGCCGGTTCTGTGGCGGGCCCGGGCTCGAGGCAGAGGGCCCAGGCGCAGCCGGTGAACAGGCCGGGGTCGCTGGTGGCGAAGCCCGAAGTCTCCTTGCCCGCCATCGGGTGGCCGCCGACGTACCGGGCGCCGGGTAGATGCGACGCGACCAGCGCGTACACCGGAGATTTGACCGAGGTGACGTCGGTGAGGATGCCGCGGTAGCCGGCTGCGGCCAACTCGTCGAGCACCGACGGTACGGCGGGCAGCGGCATCGCGAGCACCACCAGCTCGGCCCGGTCGGCGGCATCGGCGACCGAGTCGGCGATCTCGCAGCCCGCCGCCGCGGCCTCGGTACGGGTGCTGGGCGCGGCGTCGTACCCGACAGCCGGTACGCCGGCCGCGCCGAGCGCGCGCAGCAGCGAGCCGCCGATCAGGCCGAGCCCGAGTACGGAGACGGTCAGCACGCGACCACCCTGACACACCAGCACCGACCAGGCCGTGTCCCAAACCCGACATTTCCGATTAAACAGTCTGGGGAAGATCTGACGTACGGATGAACGGGGAGTTGGGCAGTGCACCGTCGAAACCGTCGGCGTTGGTTCGTGTGGGCGGTCGGGCTGCTGGCGGTGGTGCTGGCCGCGGCGCCAGCACATGCGACCGAGGTGTCGTCGCGCCCGCAGCGCAGCGCCGGATTCGATGGCGATGTGCTGGCGGTGGCGTACCGCGGCAGCGTGGTCTACGTGGGTGGCCGATTCGAATCGGCGCAGGTCGGTGACAACACGGTGGAGCGGAGCCGGGTGGCCGCGGTGGACGCGCGTAGCGGCAGGCTGCTGAGCTGGGCGCCGCGTACTGACGGCGTGGTGCACGCGATCGCGGTGTACGGCGAGAGCGTCTACCTGGCCGGCAACTTCCGGCGCGTCGACGACCAGCCCCGGCGCGGGCTGGCGAAGCTGGACGCCGCCAGCGGGGAGCTGGATCCGGAGTTCGCGCCGGAGGTCACCGGCCGCGCGCTGGCGCTCGCGATCGGCCACGGCAAGCTGTACGTCGGTGGCTCGTTCACCGCCATCGACAGCCAGCCTCGCGCCAACGCCGGCGCGGTCGGGCTGACCACCGGCACCCTTGACGAGGAGTGGCGCCCGGAAGCAACCGAGGGCGATGTACGGGCGATCGCGGTGGACTCCTCGCGGGCGTACCTGGCGGGCAGGTTCAACGCGCTGAACGGCTCCGACGACTACCGCAAGCTCGCCGCCGTACACCCGGCGAGCGGTGCCACCGACACCGGTTTCCGGTCCCGGCTGTCGGTCATCGTGCGGGACATGGTGCTCGGCCCCGACGGCCCGTACGCGGCGACCGGCGGCCAGGGCGGCGAGCTGCTCGCGCTGAACACCGACGGCACCCTGCGCTGGGCGGTCACCGCCGACGGCGACTTCCAGGCGGTGACCCGGCTCGGCGACAGCCTGTACGCCGGCGGCCACTTCGGCGAGATCTGCCACACCCGCGCCACCGGCGACAAAGGGGTGTGCCGCGACGGGTCGACGCCGCGTGGCCGGTTCGCCGCGGTCAGCCTCGACGGCACGTTGCTCGGCTGGGCGCCGGATGCCGACTCGGCGGTCGGGGTGCAGTCGATGGCGGCCAGCGGCCAGCTCGGCGCGGTCGCCGCGGGCGGCGCCTTCACCACGCTGGACTCAGGCAAGATCGAGCAACCCCACTTCGCCCACTTCACGTAACGCCCCGCCCTGCCCCGGCCCCGGCCCGGCCCCGGCCCGGCCCGGTCCCCAAGAACCGCGGCATTGGGCACGGCACCACGCGATATCCGCGAATCCCGGTGCCCCCCGCCCAGCGCTCCGGATCTTGGGGTTGTGGGGACGGCGGACGGCGCCCCGGCGGCGCGGGGTCGGGACTGCATGAGGTGGGTACGCTGCCTGGCATGCAGACCGCAGGCTGGGACCCGGTACGGGGGCACTGGGTGACGCCGCCCCACGGGTACGGCTACCGCCAGCTCCCCGGCTACGGGTACCCGTACCGGCAGCCGGCGCGGCCCACGTACCGGGAGCCACATCCGATCCGTACGCTCCCCGTGGCGGCGGGGATCGGCACCACCACGGTGTGGTTCCTCTTTTTCGGCCTGCTGGGCTGGAATGCCCGCTCGTACGCCTGGTCGACGATCGTCGCGGGTGTGCTCGCGTTCCTCGTCGCCGCCGCGCTGAACCGGTACGGCGACCGCGGCGTAGCGCTCGGCGTGGCGGTGACCAGCGCGATCGGGGTCAGCATCGCCGGGCTGGTGGTGGGGATCGCGCACTACGGCGGCGACTGGATCCTCTGGTAACCGACGGAAGCCGGGTGGCCGCTGCGAGGCCCCGGTGACCCCGGCCACGGACGGTGTGGCATCCGCTGCAAGACGTGAATGAGTCTTGACGTTTGCGGGTGGGCCGGGCACATTCGCGTCATGAATCTCGACCAGCTCGATGCGGAGAAGCGCCGCCGCCGGCTGCAACTCCTCGCCGAGCTCGCCGAGGCGAGCGCGACCCGCGACACCATCCCGCGCCCCCGCCGAGCCCGCGCCAGCCAGCTCCGCGGCCTGATCGCCAACCGCCGTCGCCTCACGACCTCGGTGTAGAGCCCGGCAATCACTCGTGCCTGGCGCCGTACTTGGCTAGGCTTTCGCTGCCGACGCAGTGACGGTGAGCTGCGCGGGACCTGGACCCGGGGGGACCGTGTCGTACTTTGCTGCTGCCGTGGTCCGCGGCCCGAAAGGGTGGGCCGCGTTCGACTTCGACCTGAGCGGCGTCTCCGACGCCGAGGACGTCGCCGACCGCCTGCGCGACGTCGATCTGGAAGCCACGATCTCACTGCTCTTCGTCGAGATCGACGAGGAGTACCTGGTGCTGCTGCGCCTCGACGACGGCGAGGACCTGCGGGTCTTCGGCTCGGACGCGGCGCTCGCCGAGGAGTCCCGGCTGGGCGCCGTACTGGTCGCCGATCTGGAGCCGCCGGACCACGGCATCGACATCCCTGACGAGCTCGACGAGGAGGAGGAAGCCGAGGACGAGGACGAGGACGACGGCACTCCGGTGGAGCCGGACGCCGATCCGACCGGCGACGTCGACATCCTCACCGACCTGGGCGTCTCCAGTCACAAGCTGCTGGCGATGGTCGCCCACGAGGGCAAGCTGCCCAGCGATGTGACCGTGGAGATCTGCGAGCGGCTGGGCTGCGCCGACGAGATCGAGGAGCTGCGCGAAGCGTGATTCCACGCGAGGCGGCGATGCGGCGTGCCCTCGAGGTGGCACGCGCCGCTTCCGGCTCCGGCGACGTACCCGTGGGAGCGGTGGTGTACGCCCCCGACGGCGCCGAAATCGCCGTCGGCACCAACGAGCGTGAGCTGACCGGTGACCCGACGGGGCACGCCGAGATCGTGGCGCTGCGGCGCGCCGCGGCGGCGGTCGGGCAGTGGCGGCTGGACGGCTGCACTCTGGTGGTCACCCTGGAGCCGTGCACCATGTGCGCCGGCGCGATCGTGCTGGCCCGGATCGGCACCGTGGTCTTCGGCGCGTGGGATCCGAAGGCCGGCGCCGCCGGCTCGCTCTGGGACGTGCTGCGCGACCGCCGCCTCAACCACCGCCCCGAGGTGTACGCGGGCGTACTGGAAGACGAGTGCGGCGCCGTACTACGGGACTTCTTCGCCGGCCACCGCGACCGATCGGGCCACCGCGACTGATCCGGTCAGCGGGCGTCTGATCCGGTCAGCCGGCGTCGGCGACCACCGCGTCGAGGGCGACCTGGACCATGTCGCTGAAGGATCGTTCCCGGTCTTCAGAGCTGGTGTGCTCGCCCCGGATGATGTGGTCGCTGATGGTCACGATCGTCAGCGCCTTCGCTCCGAAGCGGGCGGCCAGGGTGTAGAGCCCCGCCGCCTCCATCTCCACCGCCAGTGCGCCGTACCGGGCGAGCTTTTCGTACAGGTCGGGGCGATCGGAGTAGAACGCGTCGACGGAGACGATCGGGCCGACCCGCATCGTGATGTCACGCGCGGCGGCGGCGTCCACCGCGTGGCGCAGCAGATCGAAGTCGGCGACCGGCGCGTAGTCGACCAGCCCGTCGAAGCGCTGCCGGTTCATCGCCGAGTCGGTGCTGGCTCCGATCGCGGCCACCACGTCGCGCAGGTTCAGCGAGTCGGCGAGCGCGCCGGCGCTGCCCACCCGTACCAGGGTCTTCACGTCGTACTCGGCGAGCAGCTCGTGGGCGTAGATCGACGACGACGGCAGCCCCATCCCGGAGCCCTGGATCGACACGGGCACACCCCGGTACGTGCCGGTGAAGCCGTACATGTTGCGGACCTCGGAGTAGCAGGTCGCGTCGGTCAGGAACGTGTCGGCGATCCACTTCGCGCGGAGCGGGTCACCCGGCAACAGGACCCGCTCGGCGATCTCGCCCGGCTTCGCGCCGATGTGCGTACTCATGGGGAGAGATCCTGCCAGCCACCCACCGCAAGGTGCGACAGGGCCCGTAACCGCCGTGCTACCCAGCCGCGGCGTCGGGTACCCTTTGCGGCGGTGGCGTGTCCGAGCGGCCTAAGGAGCACGCCTCGAAAGCGTGTGAGGGTTCTGCCCTCCGTGGGTTCAAATCCCACCGCCACCGCTCTCTGATCAGGAAACGCCGGATCGCCCCTCATCGGGTGGTCCGGCGTTCGGCTGTCCAGTCTCATTTGGCTACGCCGGCACATCCCGGTGGGCTGCAAGCGGGGCGTAGCGGTGACGTGCCGCGGACCGCGTACGTCCTGGGTGACAGTTGCCAGGCCGGCTGGGGCTGCCGCAGCGGGTACGGCCGGTACCCGAAGGGCACCGCCGACAAGCTCTTGGGGCGTCCGGCCCACCACCGGCGCAGTGAGCGAGCCCACGTGTTGATCATGGGCTGACCACGGGTTCCGGCACTTAGCATGGAAGCCGCGATGCCTTCCGAGCCCGAATCCGCCGCCGCCCCGCCAACCGGCCGGGCGGCTGCTTTTGGCCCGGCCGTAACGGCCCGGCCGTCGGGGGCGGCGTGGCTGGTCTGGGGAATCGGGCTGGCGGCGTACCTGGTCGCGATCTTCCACCGGTTCTCGCTCGGCGTCGCCGGGATCGAGGCCGCCGAGCGGCTCCAGATCAGCGCCGCCACGCTCGCGCTGTTCCCCGTACTGCAGCTCCTGGTGTACGCCGCGATGCAGATCCCGGTCGGCGTACTCATTGACCGGTACGGCTCCAAGCGTCTGCTGCTCGCCGGGCTGACCCTGATGACCACCGGTCAGGCGGGGTTCGCCGTGGCGCAGAGCGTGCCGGTCGGGCTGGCGGCCCGGGTGCTGCTCGGTGCCGGCGACGCGATGATCTTCATCAGTGTGCTGCGGCTGGCCGCGGTCTGGTTCCCGGCCCGGCGGGTGTCCGTGGTGGTGCAGTTGACCGGGGTGATCGGCCAGCTCGGCGCGGTGGTGTCGGCGACTCCGCTCTCCGCGGCGCTGGGTGCGTACGGCTGGACCGCCACGTACCTCGGGGCGGCCGCGGTGGGCGGGCTGGTGATGCTGCCCGTACTGCTGGGGGTGGTCGACTCGCCGCACCGGGACGCGCCCCGCCCGGCGGCCTGGCGGGAGCCGGGCACCCGGCTCGGGCTCTGGACCCACTTCACCACCCAGTTCGCGGGCACCATCTTCGCGGTGCTGTGGGGCTTCCCGTTCCTTGTTTCCGGGGAGGGCCTGTCCGCCGGTACGGCGAGTGCCCTGCTCACCCTCTACATCCTGGCCGGGATCGGAATCGGCCCGCTGCTCGGCCACCTCGCCGGGCGGTACGCGTTCCACCGGTCCCGGATGGCGCTGGCCGTGATCGGGCTGGCCGCCGCCGGCTGGACCGTGGTGCTGGCGTGGCCAGGGCGCGCACCGCTCCCCGTTCTGGTGTTGCTGGTGTTGGCGATGGCGCCGTGCGGGCCCGGCTCGATGATCGGCTTCGACCACGCCCGTACGTTCAACCCGCGTACCCGGCTGGGCACTGCCACCGGGATCGTCAACGTCGGCGGCTTTACCGCGTCGCTGCTGGCGATCCTGGCGATCGGGGTGGTGCTCGACCTGCTCGGCGGCGCCGGTACGGCGTCCACGCTCGGCGCGTTCCGGGTGGCGTTCGGGTTCCAGTACGTGTTCTGGCTGGTCGGCGTGGTGCAGATCCTGCGGTACCGGGCCCGTACCCGGGCGGCGATGGCGGCCCGGGACCCGGAGGGGTACGCCGCGTTCCGCCGTGGCGAGCCGCTGCCCGCCGCGGCATGACGCCCGACCCGGTCGGGTAGACACGGGGGCATGGACGAGCCCGATCGCCCCACCGACCTGCCCCGCCGGTCGTGGTGGGGCGTGCTGAAACGTACCGTCAGGGAGTTCCGGCGGGACAACCTGACGGACTGGGCGGCGGCGCTGACGTACTACGGCGTGCTGTCCCTGTTTCCCGGCCTGGTGGTGCTGGTCTCGCTGCTCGGGATCGTCGGCCAGTCGGCCACCCAGCCCTTGGTGGACAGCCTGACCCAGCTGGCTCCCGGCCCGGTCCGGGAGATTCTTACCGAGGCGGTACGCGGCCTGCAGCGCAACCAGGGCGGTGCGGGGATCGTCGCGGTGGTCGGTCTGCTCGCCGCCCTGTGGTCCGCCTCGGGGTACGTCGGCGCCTTCATGCGCGCCTCCAACGCCGTGTACGACGTGCCCGAGGGGCGGCCGTTCTGGAAGACCGTGCCGATCCGGCTCGGGGTGACTGTGGTGACCGCCGCGCTGGTCGCGGTGAGCGCCCTGGCGGTGGTGCTCACCGGCCCGCTCGCGGAACGGGTGGGCGCCCTGATCGGCCTGGAGGACGTCACGGTACGGGTGTGGGACGTCGCGAAGTGGCCGGTGCTGGTGCTCGTGGTGGTGCTGATCCTGGCGATCCTCTACCGCGCCTCGCCGAACGCGCGGCAGAGCGGCCTGCGCTGGATCAGCCCGGGAGCGGTGCTCGCCGTGGTGCTCTGGATGCTGGCGTCGGCCGGCTTCGCGGCGTACGTCGCGAACTTCGCCTCGTACAACAAGACGTACGGCGTACTGGCCGGGGTGATCGTGTTCCTGGTATGGCTGTGGATCACCAACATCGCGGTGCTGCTGGGGGCGGAGTTCGACGCCGAACTGGAGCGCGGCCGGGCGATCGAGCGTGGCCAGCCCGAGGGTGAGGAGCCGTTCGTACCGCTCCGGGACACCCGCAAGGTCCGCGAGGACGCCGACACCGGTCTCAGCTGACCGGTACCACCGGCTTCATCATCCCACGCGTGGGTGTTATCTTCACAGAGAACTTAACATCGTCAGCGGTGGGGGGAGTGCGGCATGGCGGAGCCTCGTCCGGTCGGGAGGCCGGCGTGGCTCGGGGTCGACCTGGGCACCCAGAGCGTCCGCGCCGTCGTGGTCGGCGAGGACGGCACCCCGCTGGGCACCGGCAGTGTGCCGCTGTCCAGCCGCCGCTCCGACGGCCGCCACGAGCAGGACCCCGAGACCTGGTGGGACGCCGTCGCCGGCGCCACCCGGCAGGCGCTGGACGCCGCCGGCCCGGTGACCGTACGGGGGCTGGCCTGCTG
>JBOGDG010000024.1:0-14141 GCA_050701655.1 Micromonosporaceae bacterium | reverse complement strand
CAGGTGCCGCACATCGCGACCAGCCGCAGCAGCGCCGGCTGCCACGGGTCGTGCAGCTCGGCCAGCTCACCGCACTCCCGGTCGGCGGCGAAGGCGTACTGGCTGAGGTCGTTGGTGCCGATGCTGACGAAGTCGCCGACGGCGAGCAGCTCGGCGGCCCGCAGCGCCGCCGCCGGGATCTCGATCATGACCCCGGCCCGCGCCAGCCCCACGGCGCGGCAGCGGGCCACGAAATCGGCCGCCTCGGCGGGGGTGGCGACCATCGGCGCCATCACCCAGACGTCCGCCCCGGTCGCGGTGGCGGCGGCCGCGATCGCCTCCAGCTGAGTCTGCAGCACGTCAGGGTCGCGCTGCGCCAGCCGCAGCCCCCGGATGCCCAGCGCCGGGTTGGGTTCCGGCTCCTGGCGCAGGAACGGCAGCGGCTTGTCCGCGCCCGAATCCAGCGTCCGTACGACCGTGCGACGGCCCTGGTTCTGCGTGAACACGTCGGTGTACGCGGCGATCTGCTCGTCCCGGCTCGGCGGGTCGGAGTGGTCCAGATACAGCAGCTCGGTACGGAACAGCCCGACTCCCTCCACCTCCGGCGCGGCCGGGTCGGCGAGATCGCGGGCGGAGCCGATGTTCGCCAGCAGCGCGACCGGATGCCCGTCGGCGGTACGACCCGCGCCCGACGAGCTGGCCAGGGTGGCCCGCCGCCGCTGTTCACGCGCCCGGGTCTCGCCCACGGTGTCATCGTCCACCCCGGCGCGTACCTCCCCGGTGGTGCCGTCGACCGTGACGGCCGTGCCGTCGGTGAGCGCCATCGCGCCGGGGCAGCGTACGACCGCGGGGATGCCGAGCGAGCGCGCCATGATCGCCGAGTGGCTGGTCGGCCCGCCGCGTTCGGTGACCACCCCGAGCACCTGCTGCGGGTCGAGCCCGGCGGTGTCGGCCGGCGCGAGCTCGCGCGCCACCAGCACGTACGGCTCCCCCGGCTCGGGTAGCCCCGGCATCGGCGTACCGACGCAGATCGCGATGGCGCGGTCGCGCAGGTCGTCGAGGTCGGCGACCCGTTCCGCGAGGTAGCCGCCGGCGTCGTGGAACGTACGCCGGTGCACCGCGAACGCCCGGTCGATGGCGTGCGCGGCGTCGGCGCCGGTACGCACCGCGCCGGCGATCGCCTCGGCCAGCGCGACGTCGTCGACCATCGCTACCTGGGCCCGCAGGATCTCCGCCGCCACGTGGTCGGTGGCGTGTTCCGCCCGGCGGCTCAGCTCGGTCGCCACTTCCCGCAGCGCCCCCAGCGCCCGCTCGCCCTCGGCGTGAACGTCGCCGACCGGCGTCGGCTCGGGCAGCTCTGGCGGGGGTACGAGCCGGTACGCCGGCCCCGCCGCGTACCCCGGACTCACCCCGATCCCGCGCAGCGCCTCCGCGCCGGCTTCCGTGTCGACCGGCTCGGCCGCCGGTTCGGGCTCGGCCTCGGCAGACGGCTCCTCCTCGTCCAGGTTCTGCGCGATCAGTGTCGCCAGCGTCTCGAGTACGGAGTCCGCGTCCTGCCCGTCGGCTTCCAGGATCACCTCCGTTCCGAAGCTGGCCCGGAGCGCCAGCACCGACAGCATGCTGCCGGCCGGCACCGCGGGCCGCTCGGCGGTACGGATCGTCACCGGCGTCGTCTGCGCGGCAGCGGCGGCGACGAACAGCGCCGCCGGCCGGGCGTGCAGCCCACCGGTGGAGCCGACGATGACCGTACGCATGACCATGGCGTCCTCCGCCTCAGGGCTCGATCGTGACCTTGATGGCCTCGCCGCGCGCGACGATGTCGAACGCTTCCGGCACGCGGTCCAGGCTGAGCCGGTGGGTGATCAGGTCGGCCACCGGCACCTCGCCGGACGCGATCAGGCTGAGCGCCTGCGCGTTGTGCGCCGGTGAGGAGCCGTTGGCACCGACGATGGTCAGCTCCCGGTAGTGCACCAGGTTGGAGTCGCAGGCGATGATCGGATTGTCCTTCGGCAGCCCTCCGAAGAAGCTGATCCGGCCCTGCCGGGCCGCCATCGCGATCGCCTGTTCCTGTGCCTGCCCGGAGGCGGCGGCGGTGATCACCACATCGGCGCCGCGTCCGTCGGTGAGCTTGCCGATAGCGTCCACCACATCGGTCTCGGCCGCGGCGACGGCGGCGTCCGGCTTCACCAACGAGGCGGCCATGGCGAACCGCTCGGGGTTGACGTCGACCAGGAACACCCGCGCCGCACCACGCGCCCGCGCCAGCCGTACGTGCAGGCAGCCCACCGGCCCCGAGCCCATCACCACCACGTCGTCGTCGCGCCCGACCGAGGCCAGCGACTGTCCATTGAGTACGCAGGCGAGCGGCTCGGCAACCGACGCCTCGGCGAACGACACCCCGTCGGGTACGCGGTTCAGCCCGTCCACGGCGAGCACCTTCGCCGGCACCACCATGAACTCGGCGAACCCGCCGTCGTAGTGGTAGCCCATCGACTCCTGGTTCGGGCAGACCGTCATCCGGCCGCGCCGGCACTCCTCACACTTGCCACAGGGAATCGCCGCGATCACCTGCACCCGCTCCCCCAGCCGCCAGCCGGGCGGGCCGCCCCGCGGGCTGGACCCGTCGCCGGGCCGCGAGGCGGACAGCCCCTCGCCCAGCTCTACGATCTCGCCGGCGATCTCGTGACCCATCACCCGCGGCGGCACGATGTGATGGTGGCCGAACTTGAAGATCTTCACGTCGGTGCCGCAGGTGGAGCAGGCCCGTACCCGGATCAGCACCTCTCCGGGGCCGGGCCGCGGTACGGGCGCCGTCTCGATCCGTACGTCGCCGGGGGCATGGAACCGGACCACCTTCATCCGCTGATCTCCTCTCCGATGGGCGCGAGCAGCTCGGTGACGACAGCCGGCTCGGTCGCCTCGCGCAGCGTCCGGGCACGGTCGGGGTCGAGCAGGATCTCGGCCAGCTGGCCCAGGATCCCGGTGTGCCCGTCGCCGGTGGCGGCGATCGCCATGCACACACTGACCGGCTGGCCGCCCCAGTCGACGCCGCCGGGGAATCGCAGCACCGCCAGCGCGTCCTCGCGTACGGTGTCCTTGCCCTTCACGGTGCCGTGCGGGATGGCGACGCCTTCACCCACGTACGTGGAGATGGAGCGTTCCCGCGCCAGCATGCTCTCCACGTACGCCGGCTCGACCGCCCCGATCTCGACCAGGACCTCCCCGCAGCGCCGGATCGCGTCGTCACGCCCGGTCGCCCGCTCCGCGAGCCGGATCGCCTCCGGCCGCAGCAGCTCCCGCTGAGCCGGCTCAGGTGACGGTGCCGACCCGGGTGCCGCGGCACCAGTTGGCTCAGCCATGGAGCTCACCTCCGGTGGTGACGGCGTTGACGATCTTGTTGACCGCCGGGTCGCCGATGAACACCTGCACCGGCACGATCACGGTGTCCGGCGCGCCGGTACGGGCACGTGCCGCCAGTCCGCTGTGGACCACCACCACGTCGGCGTCGCCCGGGATCGCATCCACCGGCGTGTGCTCCACCGTGACCGGGTGCCCCTTCAACTGGCGGCGCAGCTGGCTGGCCAGCATCACGCTGCTCCCCATCCCGGCGTCGCAGGCCACTATGACCTTGCGGATCTCGCTTCCCTTGATGCTGGGCATCGTGCTCATCCTTCCGAGGTGGCGGCGGCGCGTGCCGGGGTGTCGTCGCTGACCCGCTCGGATCCCGGGGTCCGCACGGTCGGGTCCTCGTCAGGCAGCACCACGGCGTCGGTGTCCTTCTCCAGCCGGCCGAAGCCCAGCAGCAGCGAGGCGACGGCGAACGTCACGGCCGCGGAGATCACGATCCCGAGCAGCACCCAGGCGTGCCCGCCGCGCGGCGTCACCGCCATGTAGGCGAAGATGCTGCCCGGTGACGGCGTCGCGACCAGCCCGGCCCCGGTCACGATGAAGGTCAGTACGCCCGAGGCGCCGCCGGCGATCATGGCAAGGATCAGCCGCGGCTTCATCAGCACGTACGGGAAGTAGATCTCGTGGATGCCGCCGAGGAAGTGCACCACCATCGCGGCCGGTGCGGTGGGACGTAGGCTGCGCGTACCGAAGAACATGAACGCCAGCAGCAGACCGAGCCCCGGCCCCGGGTTCGACTCGATCATGAACAGGATCGACTTGCCGTTCTCGGCCGACTGTGTCACGCCCAGCGGGCCGAGTACGCCGTGGTTGATCGCGTTGTTGAGGAACAGCACCTTCGCCGGCTCGACCAGCACCGATGCGACCGGCAGCAGATGGTTGCTGACCAGCCAGTCGACGCCTTCCCCGGCGCGGGCGGTGATCCAGCCGACCACCGGCCCGATCCCCCAGCGGCCGAACAGCGCCATCGCGCCGCCGATGATCCCGGCGGAGAAGTTGTCGATCAGCATCTCGAAGCCCGGCCGTACCCTGCCCTGCACCAGGCCGTCGAACCACTTCAGGAGGTACGCCGTCAGCGGCCCGATCAGCATCGCGCCGAGGAACATCGGTACGTCCGCGCCGACGACGAGTCCGACGGTGGCCACCGCACCCACCACGGCGCCGCGCTGGCCGTGCACCAGCCGGCCGCCGGTGTAGCCGATCAGCACCGGCAGCAGCACAGTGATCATCGGGCCCACCAGCGCGGCCATGAACTCGTTGGGGAGCCAGCCGGTCGGGATGAACAGCGCGGTGATCAGGCCCCATGCGATGAACGCGGCGATGTTCGGCATCACCATGCTCGCCAGGAATCCGCCCATGCGCTGCACGGTGGCCCGTATGCCCGTACCGGTGACTTTCGGGGTGTAGGTGGTGGAGGTCATCGGGGCTTCTCCCTTGCGTCGGTGGGGCGGGGTGTCATCCCTGCGCGAGCAGCGGATGGATGTGCGCCTGGTGCTGGCGCAGGTCGTCCGGTCCGGGCATCCGGCTGCCTGGCAGGCTGACCGCGGCCGCGCCCCACGAGAGGGCTTCGGCCAGTGCGTCGGCGCCCCCGGCGACGTCTCCCCGTGTGCTGGCTCCCCGTTTGCTGGCTCCCCGTGGGTCGGCTCCCCGTGTGCTGGCGGCGAGGAATCCCGCCAGTAGTGCGTCGCCGGCGCCGACCGTGCTGCGTGGCCTGACCACCGGCGAGTCGCCGCTGACCACGCCGTCCCCGTCGACCAGTACGGCACCGTCGGCGCCGAGACTGGCCAGCACGGCGCCCGCTCCCCAGGCGTGCAGTTGCCGGGCGGCGGCGACCACGTCCGGGTACGTGGGCAGCGCGGCGCCGACCACCTCGGCCAACTCTTCCCGGTTGGGCTTGACCAGTGCCACGCCGGCCAGCGCCGCGTCGCGCAGCCCCTCGCCGCTGGTGTCGACCGCCACCGAGACGCCGGTGGCGACCAGCCGGCCGCACAGCTCAGAAAAAGCCTCCGGGGGTACGCCCGGCGGAAGGCTGCCGCAGACCACGACCCACTCCGCCGCCCGCGCCGCATCCAGCAGCAGCGTGATGACCGCGTCGAACTCCTGATCCGTCAGTACCGGACCCGGCTCGTTGATCTTGGTGACGGTGCCGTCCGGCTCCACCAGTGTCACGTTCGAGCGGGTGTGACCGCCGATCGGGACGGTACGCAGCGGCACCCCTTCGGTGCGCAGCAGGCGTACCAGCTGAGGTCCTTCATCACCGCCACAGGGCAGCACCGCGAGCGAGTCGACGCCGTTGGCCAGCAGCGCCCGGGAGACGTTGACGCCCTTGCCACCCGGCTCCACGTGGGCGTGCCCGGCGCGCAGCACCTGGCCGCGATCCAGGCTGGGGATCTCGATGGTGCGATCGAGGCTCGGATTCAGCGTGACGGTGACGATCATGCCCGGATCACCCGTACCCCCGCGGCTTCGATGTCCTCGGTGAGGTCGGGATCGAGGCCGGTGTCGGAGATGATCAGATCCAGGTCGGTGAGCGCGCCGAACCGCGACAGGTAGTCGTTGCCGATCTTCGTGTGGTCGGCGAGCAGCACCGCGCGCCGCGCCGCCGCGATCATCGCCCGCTTCACCGCCGCCTCGGCGGGATCCGGCGTGGTCAGACCGCGCTGTACGGAGACGCCGTTGGTACCCATGAACGCCACGTCCACGTACAGGTCGGCGAGCGGCCGTAGCGCCCAGTCGTCGACGGTGGCGAGGGTCTTGCCCCGGATCCGGCCACCGATCAGCAGCACGTTGAGGTTGGTACGGGTCCCGAGCGTGGCGGCGAGCACCGGCGAGTTGACCACCACGGTCAGCTCCCGGTCGACGGGCAGCGCGTGCGCCAGCCGCGCCGTGGTGGTGCCCGCGTCGAGGATGATCGCGCCCTCCTCCGGCACCTCGGCGAGCGCTGCCTTCGCGATCCGCTCCTTCTCGGTGGTGAGCACCGCGTCCCGGGTGGCGAGCGCGGGCTCGAAACCCAGCCGCTCCACCGGGATCGCGCCACCGTGCACCCGGCGCAGCACACCGGCGCGCTCCAGGGTGGTGAGGTCACGCCGGATCGTCTCCGCGGCGACGTCGAAGCCGTCGGCCAGGGCGGTCACGTCCACCCGGCCGTTGGCCCGCGCCAGCCTCAGGATCTCCTGATGGCGTTCCTCTGCGTACATGTGGTTTCACCACCGTTTAGGGTTTGTATCCAGCTTGTTTACGCCCGTTTCTGTGAGATGTCAAGAGCGTAAGACAACCCCGGCGCGGCTGCCGGCGCAGGGTCAGAGGCGCGCCGGTGCGAAGCGATCAGCGCGCGCTGGCGCGAAGCGATCGAGGCGCTGGCGCGAGGACGAGCGGGAGTACGCGGACCGCGCTACAGCGCGGGGCGGTTGAGGGTGCTGGCGGGCGACTCCCCGTACGCCCGGCGGTGGGCGTCGGCGAAGCGCGAGGCGTTGGTGAAGCCCCACTTCGTGGCGATCCCGGTGACAGTGGTGCTCGACGTGTCGGCGTGTATCAGGTCGACGTGCGCCCGCTCCAACCGGAGCCTCGCCAGGTACGCCGTCGGCGTGGTGCCGACGTGCTTCTGGAAGCCTTCCTGCAACGAGCGGGTGGCGAGCCCGACGCTCTGCGCCACGTCGTGCACGGTGATCGGCTCGGCGAGCCGCGCGTGCATCACGTCGATCGCGAGCCGGACCCGCTTGGGCAGCGCGGGCTGGACGCCCTTGGTGTGCAGCAGCTCGGAGTGGGTGTGAGTCGCTCCGGCGAGCAGCCCCGTGGTGAGCAGGTCCTGCAGCTGGGCCATCGCGAGCGGGGACGAGGCCAGCGGCTGCCCTCGCTCGATGTCACGGCGGATCAGATCGATCGCGTCCAGCCAGCTCTGCATCCGGGGAGTGCTCAGGTCGATGCCGAGGTCGAACCGCAGCGGGCCGCGTACCGGATAACCGAGGATCTGGCCGAGGGTGCGGTGCACCGCATGCGGGTCGAACCGGGCCAGCAGCTGCCTGGTGCGCGGTCGCCAGTGCATCCGGTACGGCAGGTCCGGCTGCGCGACCGAGGCGACCGACGGCGTGGACTGGATCTGCTGCACGGCGTTGTTGGTGTACACCGACCCGGAAAGCGGGATGTGGATCAGGTAGAACGAATCGATGTGCTCGGTGGCGATCTTCACCTCGGCCCCGTAGTGCAGGTAGGTCAACGCCATGGAGCCGATCGACGCCGTGTGCTGTCGGGCATCGAAAGTGGTGGACCGGCTGAGCACCCGCAGCGTGTGCGGAGCCAGGTTCCGGCCGATCACCTCCCGCGCCTGATTCACGTCGCGGGTGTGAAGCGTCTTGTATCTCTCCAGCGGCAGCATCCCGATCACCAACCGTACCGTAGCCTTCCGCGCGGGCCCTTCCCGTGCCGGTCGCCGTATCTCAAAGGAGACGTGCCCCTAACACGGGCTTTCTGCCCGCTGCGATTCCCAAAGAATGCACCGAAATCAGCAGCCGCGCCAGAAGCAGTCGAGGGTCCGCGTTTTCTGGCCCTAACACCGCGCTTTCTGTATAGCGGTATCGCTGCGAAGGCGCATATCATCCGCGCCCATCGTTTCCGCGCCGCGCTGCGCTGCGGTAGCCGTAGGCAGGTTCTACCAGAAATTGACGAGAACCCGCCAGGATGGGGCGCGTGCACCGGTACGGAATCCATCAGGTTTCAATTAACTCAGCTTCCTGACCAATTCCACGCAACACCGGCGTAGCGTGCGGGAAACTGACCAGCGGGAGGCGGCGGTGGTGAGGTATCGGATCGTGCCGGAACGTTCCCGGGTATGGATCGAGGCCAGGTCCAGCCTGCACCCGATCCACGGTGAGGCGACCGGCCTGGAAGGCGAGCTGAAGCTGCGGTACGCCTCCGGACGGCTGGTCACCGACCCGCCCCCGGTGCTGCGGCTGACCCTGCCGGTGGAGCGGCTGGGCTCCGGCAACCCGCTCAACGACCTGCAGCTGCGCCGGGTGGTGCACGCCGACCGGTATCCCACGATCTCCGGTGAAGCCACCTCGGTGGAGCCGTACGGGGACGGCTACCGGGTGACCGGCGAGCTGACCTTCCACGGCGTGACCCGTACGGTCACCGACGAGGTCTCGGTGACGCCCGACGGGGACGGGCTGGTGATCGAGGGGGCGCACGAGTTCGATATCACCGACTTCGGGGTGAGCCCGCCCAGGATCCTGATGTTGCGGGTGCACCCCGACGTGACCGTACGGATCCGAGCCGTTGCCGAGCCCGTCACCGGATAGCGGTCCCGGGCGGTTAGCTCGTCCAGCGGTAGCGGCGTTCGGGGCGACCGGCGATGCCGTACCGGAGTGTCACCTCGGCCCGCTCGGTGGCGACGAAGTGCTCCAGGTATCGCCGGGCACTGACCCGGGACAGGCCTGCCTGCTCGCCGCACTCGGCGGCGGACAGGTCGCCGTCTGCGTCGCGCAGCACCTCGGCGATCAGCTCGGCGGTCTCCGCGGTCAGCCCTTCGGCAGCCGGGTCGCGCCCGCCCGGGTCGCGCCGAAGAGCCGGTCCACATCCTCCTGGGCCACCTCGTTCGTCGCCGGCACCCTCGCCACGCTGGGGCTGGTGTTCGCCGCGCCGCTGGTGGCCGGGTTCGCGCTGGAGCTGACCCCGGCGGACTACTTCGTGATCATGCTGCTCGCCTTCGTCGCCTGCTCGGCGGTGCTCGGCAGTTCCCGGATCCGGGGATTCGCCTCGCTGCTGCTCGGGCTCACCATCGGCCTGGTCGGGCTGGACCCGATCACCGGCCAGCAGCGGCTCACCTTCGGCCTACCGCAGCTGGTCGAGGGGATCGACATCATCGTCGCGGTCGGCATCTTCGCCGTCGGCGAGGCACTGTGGGTGGCCGCCCATCTGCGGCGCCGCCCGCCCGAGGTGATCCCGGTAGGCCAGCCGTGGCTGCGCGGCACCGCGCTGGGCTTCCCGTTCGGCGCGCTCCCGGCGGGCGGGGCGGAAATACCAACCTTCCTCTCGTACGCGATGGAGAAGCGGCTCTCGAAGCACCCCGAGCAGTTCGGCAACGGCGCGATCGAAGGTGTCGACGGCCCCGAAGCGACGAACAACGCCTCGGCCGCTGGCACCCTGGTGCCGCTGCTCACCCTCGGCCTGCCGACCAGCGCGATCGCCGCGGTGATGCTCGCGGCGTTCCGGCAGTACGGCATCCAGCCCGGCCCGCAGCTGTTCAGCCACGAGCCGGAGCTGGTGTGGGGGCTGATCGCGAGCCTGTTCATCGGCAACACCCTGCTGCTGGTGCTGAACCTGCCGCTGGCGCCGGTGTGGACGAAGCTGCTGCGGATCCCCCGGCCGTACCTCTACGCCGGGATCCTGTTCTTCGCCAGCATGGGCGTGTACGTGGTCAACGGCTCGCCGGTGGACCTGGTGATCCTGCTCGGGCTCGGCGCGCTCGGTCTGTTGTTGCGCCGGTACGGGCTGCCGATCGCCCCGGTGGTGATCGGCGTGATCCTGGGCCCGCGTGCCGAACAGCAGATGCGGCGGGCGTTCCAGCTCGCCGACGGTTCGGTGCTGGGGCTGGTGGACAACGCGTTCGCGATCACCGGGTACGCCGTGATCACGCTGATCCTCGCCTGGCCGCTGGCCCGCTGGCTGCTGCGGCGTACCCGTACCACCCCGGCTCCGGTCTGACGGCCGGAGCGCGGGGCGGGGCGGTACTTGGACGCCCAGCTGGTTGTGGGGGTTATGGCGACCACTTTGACCCGCTCGCGACCCTGGCGTACCGGGGGCTCGCTGGCCCAGATATGCGCTGTCCGCATCGCGATATCCCGGTCTGCGAAGGTGCAGCGGCAGATCACGGATTCGGGGCGTCGCCGCTCGTCCCGGTCCTGGTCGTCAGGCCTGACCGTGGTCACCACTACGGCGAACTGCACGGATGTCACCGTCGCGGGTCACGGGAAAGTCGGATAACGGTGGCCCGTCCGATGTGCCGTACGGCCGGATGGGCGACCGCCGGCTGATCCACCGCGTGACCCAGGAAGCGGTGTGAGAGGTTCTCGACCTGGTGCCAGGCTTGGCAGCCGACCTCACACCGTTGGCCGAACAGCGGCAGGGTCTGCGCTGGGAGGCGGCCACAGGAACATATCTGGTGTGGCCCGATGGTGTGTTTGCGTAGTACGACGGACGCGGCCTGGATGCGCTGACCGATCTCGTACAGGAGGTCTGTTGCGGACCATCGAGTCTGCTCAGCCATCTGGATACCTCTCGATCGCGGTGGGCCGGAACGCCGGGGCGCCGTGCCGAAGACCGTCTGAACTAGGGCTGGGTCTTTAGATCACCAGGTGACGTGCGCCGGTTGAAGATCATGAGCTGGCTTCTGGCGTGCTGTGTTGTAGGCATCTACTAGCCATCTCTGGGTCGGGCGTCATGTCGGGCTGTTCGACGCCGCCGTGGTGAGGGAGGCTGACCTGGTGAGACGAGCGGTCGACGCCGTACCCAATGTGGTGCTCTACAACCTGCGCGACGCGGCCGGTGAGTCTCAACAGGATGTCGCCGACGCCCTCAACGACCTGGCCGCCCAGCGCGCGAAGCCGGTGAGTGTCACCGCGAACCAGATCAGCCGGTGGGAGCGCGGTGTCGTACACCCGTCGTCGTACTACCGGCAGCTTCTGGCGAAGCATTTCAACGTCTCGGTTCAGGAGCTCGGCCTGACCCGTCCACGTGTCACGGCAGCCGCAGTCGCTGCGGATGAAAGGGAGGTGTTCGGGATCCCGGCGGCAGCGCCGGAGGCGCCGGTGGATGAGTGGATACGCCGTAGCCAGACAGACTGGCAGGCGGTACGCGGCTCGCTGAACCGCAATCGCGTACCGCTCGCCAAGGCCGCCGCCCGTCTCTACCCGGCGTTTGTACGCCTGGGCGAGACGGGCATGCTGGCGCCGCCGCCTTGGCTACCGGCCCGCCCGATCGAGCTGAGCGCGATCCGGCTGGTGCGCGATGAGCGTGTCGAGGAGCCGCTGATCACCGGTACGGAGGAGGAGAGCGCTCAGGTCCGCCCGCTGCTGACGGCGGACGTACGCCACCAGCGCTACAGCCAGGCGGTACGCGACATCGACCATCCCCGGCTGTTCGAGAACCGTCTCTCGTGGCGCATGCTCGACCTGGCGTGGACCGGCGACGGCGCGGGCGAGATGCGGTTCGGCACGACCACGTACTTCTCGTCGTTCGACATCTCCGAAGCGGTCGCGCACGAGATGGCGATGACGCATGTATGTCCGGACGGCGCTGTTGAGCAGCCGACCTGGCGCGGCCTGAAGCTCCGGAAACTGATCGGCGGCCCGTTCGATCCGCAGCGGCGTCCGCTGCTGCCCTCGATCGACACCTTGACGATCCGCCGGGACCGCGACGGCGCGTGCTTCGTACTCCACGATCGGAATGCCAGCAATGTGGCCGTGGCCGGCGGCATGCTGCACATCATGCCGGCCGGCGTGTTCCAGCCCGCAAGCATCCTGCCGGCGGCGATGGACACCGACTGCGACCTGTGGCGCAACATCATGCGCGAGTACTCCGAGGAGTTCCTCGGCAACCCCGAGCACGACGGCAACGGCAGCCCGGTGGACTACACCACCGAGCCGTTCGCCTCGATGGATCGCGCTCGCCAGGACGGCCGGGCCCGGGTGTACTGCCTCGGCGTCGGTCTCGACGCGCTGACCCTCTGGACTGAGGTACTCACCGTGGCGGTGTTCGACGCCAACAGCTACGACGAGGTTTTCGCCGACATGGTGGGTGTGAACAATAAAGGTCGGGTGATCAAGGCGGGTACGGCGCACCCCACGCCGTTGATTCCGTTCACCGAGCAGGTAATACGTGAGCTGATGGGCGGTGGCCGTCTGGCGCCGGCGGCGGCTGGCTGTCTACAGCTGGCGTGGGAGCATCGACGCACCATCCTCGGGGACTGAGGGAGCGGCATGCGGGTACTGGTCACCGGGGGTCTGGGCTTCCTCGGTCGTGCCGTCGCGATCGAGCTGTTGGCCCACGGTCACGAGGTCGATCTCCTGACGCGCGGCAACCGCCCCGTCCCGCCGCCGGACGGCGCCAAGGTCGTGGAAGCCGACCTGCTCGACCGCGACGCGATCCGCCAGGTCGTACGGGAGGGGCAGTACGAAGGCGTGTGCCATCTCGCTGCGCTGACCCGGGTACGGGACTCCTTCGAGCAGCCGCTGACGTACTACGACGTCAACGTCGGCGGCACCCTCAACCTGCTCCACGCCCTAGCCGAGACCGACCCGCCCGCGCCGGTCCGCCTGGTCTACACCTCGACGAACGCCGTGTACGGCACCCGCGAAGGCCGGCTCACCGAGGACATGGAGCCCCACCCCGAAAGCCCGTACGCCGCCTCCAAACTCGCCGCCGAACACCTCATCGGCTACCACGCCGCCGCGGGTGCGCTCGCCGCGGTGACCCTCCGCTGCTTCAACATCGCCGGCGCCGTCGACGGGTACGGAGACAACGACCCCACCCGGCTGATCCCCAACGTGCTCCGCGCCGCCGCAGGGAAGCTGCCGCACCTCACCGTCAACGGGGACGGCTCCGCCGTCCGCGAGTACGTCCACGTCGCCGATGTCGCCTCCGCCTGCCGCCTAGCTCTCGAGAAGGCAACACCGGGGCACGACATCTACAACATCGGTACCGGTGAGGGGCTGTCGATCAACGACATCATCGAGGCGACGGAGCGTGTCACCGGTCGGCCAGTGCGGGTCATGAATGGGCCCGCTAAGAGCGAACCGCACACGTTGGTCGCCGACAGCTCCCGTGCGCAGCAGGTGCTGGATTGGCGACCGGCGAAGTCCTCGGTGGGCACGATCGTCGAGGATGCCTGGTCGGCCACGCGTGCGATCATGCTGCTATGACCACGTGGCCGGGATCGGCCGTGGGCTCCGGTGGCCGGAGTCAGGCTGATCCGGCGTCCGGGGGCCGCGATCCGGTGGTCGACCTGCTGCGGGTAGCGGCCGTCGGGGTGGTGGTGCTCTGGCACTGGGTCTTCTCGCTGACGTACCGGCAGGGCGGCGTACTGGTCAATCCGAACCCGATCGACCAGCTGCCCGGCAGCTGGCTACTGACCTGGGTGTTGCAGGTGATGCCGCTGTTCTTCGTCATCGGGGGGTACGCCAACCTGGCGGTCTGGGACGCGATGCGGCAGCGCGCCGGCCGGTTCTACGTACGGCGGTTCAAGCGGCTGCTCGGGCCCGCGCTGGTGTTCTGCGGCGTCTGGGTCGCCGCCGACCTGGTCATCCGACTGGCCGGCTACCCGAGCACCGTGTGGACCACGCCGATCCTGTACGCGCCGCTGTGGTTTCTCGCCGTCTACCTGGGGGTGGTGCTGCTGGTGCCGCTCACCGCCAGAGCGCACCGCCGCCACCGCCTCGGTACGGTCGCCGGGCTCGGCGCGCTGGTCGTCGCCGCCGACGCCGCCCGCTTCGGGTACGGCATGGCCTGGGGCGGCATGGCTTGGGGCGGCATCGTCAACACCGGTCTGGTGTGGATCTTCGCCCACCAGCTCGGCTACCTGTGGCGGGACGGCGTACTGCGGCCGGTGTGGCGGCGCTGTGCCGTGGCGGCGGGCGGGCTGGCGGCGATCGCGCTGGCGGTCAGTCTGGGACCCTACCCGCGTTCCCTGGTCGCGGTCGCCAGCGAGGAGCTGAGCCCGATGCTGCCGACCACCGCGGTGATCGGCGCGCTGGCGATCTGGC